>NZ_BAAABH010000022.1:0-95119 GCF_054767855.1 Clostridium sp. CTA-19
CCATTAATATACACTTTACCACTTGATGGTTTATCAAGACCTGCTAAAAGATGTAGTAGTGTACTTTTCCCTGAACCACTTGGACCGATAATGGCAGTAAATTCACCTTCATTTATACTAAGATCCGTAGGTTTTAAAGCTTTAACTTCYGTTTCTTTARATCCATARCTTTTAGTTAAATATTCAGTTCTTAAAAGTTCCAAAAACTCATCCCCTTTTAAAATATATATAATATTTTTAATAAATAAATCTATTCTATATCTCTTATAGATTGTATAATGCTATCTTTAAACAAAGTTCTTAATGGTAATAATGATGCTAATAAACATATTATCAATGATACAACTATTGCAACTATAATAGATATAATTGGTATATTCCATGATACTGTTGCATTTATATGTTTTTTTATTATACTATACATAAAAAATGAAACTATAGTTCCTAATATAGAACCTGATACCCCTGAAAAAATCCCATAAAAAAATCCTTCTTTTAATATCATTTCTTTTACTCCTTTGTTGCCTATTCCTATGGCTCTTAGCATACTTATATCTTTTTTCCTTAAAATCACACTCATATTCATAACATTTACAATGTTTATTACTACAACTATACAAACAGTTGTTATAAAACTATATAGTATAAATACTCTAGCCTTACTATCTTTTTTTATCTTTTCTAATTCAGATTTATAATCTAACAATGATAGTTCCTTTTTATTTTTTATTTTTTCATTTAATTGTGATTTTATATCTTCATATTTATCTTTATAATCTATATTTATTTTTATATTATTATAATTTGATAAATTTAAATATTTCGTCATTGCTTCATTAGATATTATAGGAATTATTGAGCGTTCACCTATTTTCACTTTATTTTCATCTAACAATGCTACAACTACAAAATCAATAATTTTATTTCCCTTAATGTTACCATCATTATCATATGTTGGAGCCATGATTTCCACAAGGTCTCCTACTTTAACTTTACTATATTGACTTTGGATTAATATTGCATATGATTTTTCTTGCATATCATCTAAATTAATTTCTCCATCTATAACAAACTCCCTGAACTTTTCTATTTCACTTTTATCATATCCATGGATATCACTAATAAATTTATATATTCCATTATTAAAATTATCAAGTTCAGATTTATTTGATTTAGATTCAGTTTTTAAATAATTATATCCTGATTTAGTTAAGGCTCTTTTAGGAATCTGTACATTACAACTTAATACCTTGTCTTTTGAAACTACATTTACTGATGATAAATTTGATATATCATCTATAAAAGTTTCACTTATTCTTTTATCTGTAGATGTTGTTATAATAAAATCTGACGAAAAATCTTTTTTGAAAGATTTAACAGGATTTATAGTAGTTATTATATAATTGACTGCAAAGAACATTATTATTGTTATATTAAAAGATATGACTGTTGTTATAAAACGTTTTTTATTTCTAATTAAATTTAAATAGGCCATATTAGATATAAATGAAAAATTTTTTCTAAATTTTTCTTCTGGTTCCAATCCCGGTTTCAACATATGACCTTTCAACTCTAAATTATTATTTGAAAAAATAGCTTCCATAGGTGCTATTTTTGAGGCTCTTTTAGCTGGGAAATACGAACCACCTATTATAGATAAGAATCCCACTATGCAAGACCATTTTAATCCATCTTTAGGTATATAAAAATTTGATATATTGGCATTATTTATAAGTAATGTTATAAAAGCTCCTCCAATTAATATACCTATAGGTATAAATATCACCCCTAAAGCAATACCTTCTAAAACAACTAAAACCTTAATTTTCCCTGGTGATGTACCTAAAGCTCTAAATATACCAAAATCTTTAGTTCTTTCTGTAACCATTATGTTAAAGATATTATAAATAACAATTGCTGCTACTACTCCCACAATCCAAAATATCATTTTAAATGTTCCATTTAAAACCTTTATTCCATCTAAGGCAAATTCTTTAAAATAATTATGGTATATAGACATTTGTTCATAATCCTTAGTAACGCCTAATATAATATCAATATCTTCTAAAGAATATTTATCTTTTTTTATTCCATATGCACTATATTTTACGGGAAAATACTTAACTATTTTTTTAGCATAATCATCAGTTATATATGCCTTACCTCTATTTTTTAATGAATCTTCTTCTCTTGTGTATTTTATAACACCTACTAATGTAAATTCATTTTCACCGGTTAATTTCTTGTTTTGTGAACTATTATTTTCATAACTTAAATTTATCTTGTCTCCTAATTTATAGTTTGGAACTATTTCATCTAAAATCCAAGATTCAATTGCTATTTCATTTTCTTTTTCTGGATATTTACCTTTTAAAAGTTTAAAGTTTAAAATATGTTTTGCATTTTCATCATAACCATCTATTGATATTTCTGTTTTAGAATCTTTAACTTTATGAATACCAACATTAGTAACTATTGTTGCCTTTTTAAAAATTTCATCTTCTTTGAATTTACTCATGTTTTTATATCCATTTTGATATGCCATAACATCATAAATTCCGCCAGAAGCATCTATATATCCCTGTTTTGCATTTTTAATTATAGAGCTTTCAATTATACTCAAAGAGGTAATAAGGGCTGCTGCTAGCATAATTGATACTCCTATTAAAAAATTTCTTTTCTTATTTTTAAATATATTACGTGGAATAAGCCCCCAAAAACTTTTCATTAATGAGTCCTCCTATCTCCACTTATCTCGCCGTCAGATATAGTTATTATTCTATCTGCTCTTTCTGCTATTTTAGGATCATGTGTTATCATAACTAAAGTYTGATTATATTTTTTAATTGACATTGTAAGTAGGTCCATTACTTCTTCACTATTTTTACTATCTAAATTTCCAGTAGGTTCATCGGCAAATATTATTGAAGGTTTTGTAATTAATGCTCGTGCTATTGATGCTCTTTGCTGTTGTCCTCCTGATACTTCTCCAGGAAGGTGTCTTTTTCTATCGGTAAGTCCTAAAGTTTCTATTATTTCATTAAAATAATCTTCATCAACTTTTCTTCCATCCATTAAAATTGGTAATTTAATATTTTCTTCTATAGAAAGTATAGGAATAAGATTAAAAAACTGAAATATAAATCCTATATTAGTTCTTCTAAACTTAGAAAGCTCCTTTTCACTCATAGAATATATTTCTTTTCCATTAATATACACTTTACCACTTGATGGTTTATCAAGACCTGCTAAAAGATGTAGTAGTGTACTTTTCCCTGAACCACTTGGACCGATAATGGCAGTAAATTCACCTTCATTTATACTAAGATCCGTAGGTTTTAAAGCTTTAACTTCATTATAGTTCATTTGGTAAATATATACTATATTAATATACATAATTTTCATAATATTCTGTTTTTATTCTAGCATTTTGTAAACATTTAAATGTAATAAATAACTCTTAACCTATAATTTTATATAGAAAAAACCTGTATTTAAAAATTTAAATCTTATTTTTAACACAGGTTTTTTATTATTATTTTTAATTTTTCTAAGTTAAATAATTCATTTAACTAAATAAACTGTTTTAACCACTCTTTAGTGTCTTCGTCTGCAAATGTTGCTTCCACTGTTTTTAAATATATATTCTTATAATCATCATTATTTATTTTAAATTTCTCAAAGGCAATATTACATTCATTTGTCATATCTATATTAGAAACTGTTCTATTGTCTGTATTTATTGTAACGTTGATTCCATCTTTGTAAAAATCATAAAACGGATGGCTATCAAAAGATTTTACAGCCTTAGTTTGAACGTTACTTGTTGGGCATGTTTCAAGAGTTATCCCTTTTTCTTTTACTATTTTATAAGCTTCATCACAGTTAGTTATAAATATTCCATGACCTATTCTTTCTGCACCTAAAAGTTTTACTGCATCTAAAACATTTATACCAAATCCTGTTTCACCAGCGTGAATAGTTACTCTATATCCATATTCTCTAGCAAGTCTTATGGCTTTTACAAAATCATGTACAAATCCCTTTTCTTCTGGTCCACATAAATCTATGGCAACAACATAATTTCCTAAGAATTTTTTTCCTTCTTCAATAATTTTTATAGCTGCATCCTCGCCCATATTTCTCATACAACTTAATATTAAATTTCCTTTTATCTCATACTTTTCTTCCCCAAGTTTTATACCATCAATTACACTTTGTATAATCTCATCTACTGATAACCCTTTTAATGTGTGAAGTAATGGTGCAAATCTTATTTCTATATATTTAACATTTTCCTTTGCTGCATCCTCTAATAATTCAAAGGTTATTCTTTTTAAACTTTCTTTTGACTGCATTATATCATTTGGTATTTTAAATCTTTCTAAATATTCATTTAAAGACTCACAATCAAATGGTGCTATAAGTGCCTTTTTTATATCATCTATATCATATGAAAATAGTTTAACATCTTCCTTTTTAGCTAAATCTAGTATTGTTTCTGGTCTAACACTTCCATCTAAATGACAATGTAAATCTATTTTTGGCAAACAATTTTTCATTAATAAATTCCCCCTATTATATAAAATATTTTATGTAACATAACAAAAAAATTCCTGATTACGAAGAAGATAATGTTACACTCTCTTCTTCGTAATCAGGAATTTACGGTACCTGGTAGAGACCCCCAAACCATATTATTGGAGTTATACGAAGTTACTACTTTTTAGTGATTATAAATGGTTTAAAGAAAAGTGTCAATAGATTTTTATTAAAATTTTACATTTTAAATATATTTATATAGGGTTCCCAAATTAAATCTTAAACTTATTCATTTATCAAATGAGAAAACTTAAATTAATATTTTTTCAATAACTAACAGATTATTTTAGTTAAGAGTTAATAGTGAATAGTTGAGGTTATTACTACTCACTTTGTTCCTAGTAATTCTCAACGTATTTTTAAATTTATAGAAACTGATACTCAGTTTCTTCAATAATTCTTAACTAACTATATTTGTTCTTATTTTTCTCAACTGATAACAAAAATTTGATGAATAAATTTAAGTTATAGATTGCATCCCTATATTATTCACAATTAAACATATTTACATGCATATTAAATACATTTCTACATCTCTTTTGATGATTAGTTATTATATCTTTTAAATTCATACCATCTACAGCACCTGTTTTAAGATTTTTAAAGCACTCTAAATTTTCAACATGTAATCTAATTATGGTTTCCACCATTGTATCATGTAACTCCATAGACTGCTCTAAAGTTAAATCCTTACTCAATGCCATAAACTCATTAAGCTTACTATTAAAATCATCAAACCATTTATTTAATTCATTGGTTAACTCCATATTTTCTGAAGGATTCATAGTTTTATTACACTGAAACTTTTCAACATGAAATTGAAATGTCTTTCTAAATCTATTTACATGAGTTTCTACTATTCTTTGAAACTCCATTTTATCCGGTGATTTTTCTTTTACTTTTTTAAAGCATGGTATGTTATTTGCATGTTGCATAAACATATTTTCAAAAAAGTTTACATGAAATTTTAAAACCTCATCATTACTTAACCTTCCTGAAATTTTTGCAAGTTCAAAAAAAGCTTTTTCAAAAGTTCCCTTTACTGCTTGTTTAACTAAATCCATTTGAACCATATTTCCTGATGTTTGCCTATAAAAACTATTCCAAATCTCAAGACCATTATGTTTTTGAATAATATAATCATTAGATTTATACCTGTCATTTCCTCCAGATATATTTTCTAAATATCTTTTATCAATACAAATTTCTCTTAACATAAACAAAACTCCCTTTTCAATACTCTATATACATAATATGTTTTAAATTACATAAAGTTCTTATTTTGCGCAAAAACCATTACTGAAATAAGTTTTTATTTATTAGTCATATTTTTTTCTTGTAAATCTATAACAAATGTATTAATATTGTTTATAAATATTTTAATTGATAAAGGAGATTGCAAAAATGATAAGAAACGCAGACTATTTTATAAAATCTTTAGATATGATTGCTCATCCTGAAGGAGGCTATTTTAAAGAATGTTTCCAATCTGATGAAAACATAAAAGTTAATCATACTAATGACTCTAGGCACCTTTGGACCAGTATATATTTTTTATTAAGAACTGGAGAAGTTTCTAATTTTCATATTCTTGAATCCGATGAAATGTGGTACTACCACAGTGGTTCCCCTTTAACAATATACATGATTTCTCCTAGCGGTGAACTAATAACAAAACAATTAGGTTTAAATATAGAAAAAGGCGAATCACCACAGGTTTTAGTTCCTAAAGGATACATATTTGGTTCAAGCATGAACGAAGATGGATTTGCTTTAGTAGGATGTATGGTATCTCCTGGATTCCACTTTGATGATTTTAAACTTTTCTCAAGAAGTGATTTAATGAGTAAATATCCAGAACATGAGAATATCATAGAAAAACTTACAAGAGAATAATAATATAACTTTTATTTTAAATTAATAATCTTAAGTAAAAGTGGACAGTTAAAAAGCATTGCTAACAGTATCTTTTTAACTATCCACTTACTGAAATGGACAATTTTCAATTTTCTAATTTGTCAAATTTATAAATTAAAATTTTAACTTAGAATGTTAAATGTAAGTTGTCATTTGTTCCGCTAAAACTAATAATTCCTCTAAATATTTTTTAGCATTCTTCACCTCTTCAAAAAGCATATCTATTTCTGATTTGGTGCTTTGAGAGTTAGCTAAGGTTTCTTCTGAAATCGATGCCATGTTTTCTATTCTGTCATTAATTTTTAAGTTATCATCATTTATTTGATTTATTCTTCCATTAACTTTTATAACTTTTCCTTCCAAAGTAATCATCTCTGTTTTTAATGCCTCTAAATTTTCAGTAGTTGTCTTTACTAAAGTATCTTCCTCACCCATTATATTTGAAACATCTGTTATGGATTGAGAAACATTTAAAACCTCACTTTCTAAACTCCCTATAATGTTACTTATCTCTTGAGAAGATTCTTTACTTTGCTCTGCAAGCTTTCTTATTTCTTCTGCAACAACAGAAAAGCCTTTTCCATATTCACCTGCTCTAGCTGATTCTATAGCAGCATTTAACGCTAATAAATTAGTTTTATCTGATATATCTTCAATAATATTAATTATAGAAATAACTTTATTGGTTTTTGATACTAAATCCTTAGATATATTATGAACATTATCATTTTTGCTTTTTATTATTTTTGATTTATTTCCTAACTCTTCAACTATATTAAAAGTGTTTATAAAAGTATTTTTACTTTCAGTAAAATGATTACCCATTTCAATAGATTCTTTTACTGTACTTTCAATATCATTTTTTATATTATTTGATGCAACATTTTGATCCTCTATACTTACTGCTGTTACCTCACAACCATTTAAAATTTCCTCTATTGCAACTTGAATAGTATCAGAAGATTTTTCTATTATATTAAATGTATTTTCAATAGAATTACTATTAGTATTTAAAAGCTCTGTTGCCTTTTTCATTTGTTCTATTATTTCTTTTTGTTCACTTACTAGTTTAATAGTCCTTTCTTTTTCCTGTAATCCTGCTTTTCTAACTTTATTAGAAATTTTTGTTACCACATATGATAATATAAAGAATAAAAATATAATTACTTCTAAAAAAATAACCTTTGATTGTATCGCTACATTTCCAATATTTAATATAATCCAAATAATGTTAAATATTGATGCACCTATTAAAATTCTTAATAAAAATTTTTCTTCTAAATAAACCATGCAAATAACAACTAGTAAAAGTATAGGTATTGGTGACAACGTACTTTTACTTCCAAATAAGCCAATAGCATAAATTATAGCATAAGGTATACTTACTAATTGCCTTACCTTTTCATTTCCCTTATCTTTAATATAAAAACAAAACATTATAGCTGTAGATATAGCTGCTATCGCTATTGCTATCCATGCTAAAAATTCACTTATAGCATTATGTTGAGACATAAAATATAGCCATATAGAATTAGCAAAAGACAATGTTAAAGTTCCAAAAACAAAACATTTATTAATTACTTCTCTAACTTTAAAATCTCCCATAATATTCTCCCATCTTTTAATATAAATTTAACATAATTATTAGTTATTGTTATATAATTAAATCATTTTTATAGTCTCCTATAAATTCTTATATATGTATTTTAATACATATTTAAACAAAATAGTATACTTTATTCATTAAATGTAACAATTTTGTCTTAAACTTCCTAAAATTCCATCTTAGAACCATTACTTTCAAAACCACTATATTTGTATTTTTTATATTTTGAAATTTATTCGTAGTAAATTTTATTTTCATTACATAAAAAAGAGTTATATAATGGTAATTTTATAAGATTATCATTATATAACTCTAATATTAATTTTTTTAATCATATAGGGAAACAAGCTCAAATTTAAATTTATTCAATAACTTTAAAATATTTTCGTGCAAGATTCAGTATTGAATTCTAAATGATTCGGAGCATGTCTCACTATTTTAGGTATCCAAGTTTTGGAATGAATAATTTTAAAAATCAACTTGGAACCCTATAACATTTTAGTTTCATTGATTATTAAGTTAAATTCAGCCTTTAAAAAGTCTGCTGCCTTTTTACAAAGCAACATACGGGTAAGGAATATTTCAAAATATTCTATCAGCGGACATATAGTAGTATCTATTGTTAATGCTAACTCTATTTTTCTGCTTATTTTATGAACTTTTACATCTGCTTTTTCTACAGCATAATTTACTCTATCATGTATATCAAATGTGGCAAAATCAGTATTTCTTACCCTTGATCGTCTTACATCAACTTTATCAGCTAATATTAATGCTGCAGCTACTGGATTTATAGGAATTCCAACTTCTTCATCATGATTTCCAACTGAAGATACTATAATACCTATTTCTTCTGGACTCATACCTAATCTAGTTAAAATATTAAAACAAATACATGCTCCTGTTTGAGCATGCTCTTGTCTATTTACCATATTTCCAATATCATGTATATATCCTGCAATCTTTGCAAGTTCCACTTCTCTCTTACTAAATCCTAAATGCTCTAATATATTACCTGCAGTTTCTGCAACCTTTATTACATGCCCAAAATCGTGTTTTGTATATCCTTTTACACCTAAGTGTCTATCACCTATTTCTATGTAAGTTTTAAATTCTTTATTATTTTTTATATCTTCAAATGTTATTAATGGCATAAACTCACTCCTTATTATAACTATCCACTATTCAATAATCCTGAGTTTATTCTTACCTAAAATATTAATTTTTATAAAAAAGAAATGCTAAATAAATAAAATTCAATATATTTAACTATACATCCTATGTTAAGGTTCAACTACTTAACGCATATTGCAAAGGGAAACCCCCTTACAAATTAAATACATCTTATGTTAAGGTTCAACCAGAATTAATTTTTTCATCTACTGCTATCATTTCTATTTAAATACATCTTATGTTAAGGTTCAACTTTTTTTCTTCTTTTTTATCTGTTTCATTATCTTCATTTAAATACATCTTATGTTAAGGTTCAACAATTATTTGATGTAAGTGTAGTGGATACTCCATTTTAATTTAAATACATCTTATGTTAAGGTTCAATTTTTATTTTATTTTTTAAATCTCTTCTTCTAAGCTCCATTTAAATACATCTTATGTTAAGGTTCAACAAGATAGATTTTAGTAAAACAACTAACATATATGGATTTAAATACATCTTATGTTAAGGTTCAACAGGAATTATTAGGGGGGAATTATAATGTCTAGAATAAGATTTAAATACATCTTATGTTAAGGTTCAACCTACATGATTTTTCTGCCATGCGTGTGTATATAGAATTTAAATACATCTTATGTTAAGGTTCAACTATCCGTTTTGCTCCCATATCCAATCAATCAAATTTATTTAAATACATCTTATGTTAAGGTTCAACTTACCTGACCCACTTTCCCCTACGATTAACAAATGAATTTAAATACATCTTATGTTAAGGTTCAACTAACAAAATCAGGATTAAGAGTTTATATGGAAAAGAGATTTAAATACATCTTATGTTAAGGTTCAACATGGAACATACTTAAAGATTAGATTTACTTAACTCTAATTTAAATACATCTTATGTTAAGGTTCAACACCCCTTTTCGTATTTATTATATTTTAATTATAACATTTAAATACATCTTATGTTAAGGTTCAACAATAATTATTAAGTGTATCCAATATTTCTTGTTGAATTTAAATACATCTTATGTTAAGGTTCAACCATAAAACAAACCCCTTCATACCCTACTTTTACCAATTTAAATACATCTTATGTTAAGGTTCAACTTAAGAAAATGTAAATATGAGATAGCTAGAACAAGTATTTAAATACATCTTATGTTAAGGTTCAACCATTGAAAAATAGCCATTCTCTATTTCTTATTATACATCCAAACTATTGATTTTACTAGGTTTTATTGTTTTTTTACCAGTGATTTTTATTTTTTAAAGAAAACCAGCAAAACACCTTTTAAACTCAGTAATTTCAAAGCATTACAAGTTTTTAATGAATATTTTACTGGTAAAATTCATTATTTTTTATACTTTTTCAATTCAAAACCACTATTCTTTTATAAGTAAAATATATTTCATTCACAATAAAAACCTACTTTGAATTTTTATTTCAATAGTTAGAACATGTGTAAAAATTCATATGCTATATCTAATATACTAAAAATTATTCAAACAAGAATTTTATTTAAATAATAAATATAAAAAAACAAAAGTTATAATAATAATCCTTAAAAATGAAAACTAGATATGGACATATATCCATATCTAGTTTTTATAAAGGCATCTTAAATATTTTTAGCTACTTCATATGCACTCCAAATAGCATACATAATGTTTTGAACCTTATTAGCATCTCCAATTAGCCTTGCATTAGGAATATCAAATCTAACTTCATTATATAAATCTTTTTCAGATAAATATCCAATAGCTATAACAGCACTATCAGCCTTAATAATTGATTCTTTTCCATTTGTATTTAACACAAAACCTTTATCTGTTTTCTTTCTTATATAAGAATTTGTCTTAACATTAATATTATTAAATTTAATTAAATCATTAAGCATATCGTGATTTGCATGACATAAAGGGCCACCTACTTGTAGAATATCCTTTTGCATTTCTACAATCGTAACATCTTTTCCCTGTTGTTTTAACCAAAGAGCTGTTTCACATCCAACAAGACCTCCACCAATTACAACAACCTTTTCTCCAACATTTTTTCTTTCCATTAAAACATCTTCTGCTGAATAAACATTATCAGCACCTTCAATAGAAAGTGTTCTTGGAGTAGAACCTGTTGCTAAAAGTATCTCATAACCTTCAAACTCTTTAATACTGTCTTTTGATACATTCACGTTTAATTTTATTTCAACACCTAACTCTTTAAGTGTACCTTCATACCACTTAACAAGTGCACGATCATCATCTTTAAAATCTGGAACTCCTCCTGGTACAATATTGCCTCCAAGGTAACCTTTTTTCTCAAGTAATGTAACCTTATGTCCACGAATAGCTGCAACTCTTGCTACTTCCATTCCTGCAACACCGCCACCTACAACAAGTACCTTTTTAATACATTCAGCTTTTTCTAATCCATATTCTTTTTCACGTCCACAGGCAGGATTTACAGCACAAGATACCGTTGCAAAGTTTTGTAATCTTCCCATACATCCTTCTTGACAAGATAAACATGGTCTAACTTTATCATATTTACCTTCAAAAATCTTATTTGGAATCTCTGCATCTGCAAGAAGTGGTCTTCCTAAAGCTATCATATCTGTTTTTCCTGATAATATGGCATCACTTGATAATTCTGGATCTTCCATTCTTCCTGCTGTAATAATAGGTACATCTACTGCTTTTTTAAGTATTTCATTATATGGAAGGTATAGCCCTTTCTCTTGATACATTGGTGGATGACTCCAATACCAAGAATCGTAAGATCCAACATCTCCGTTTAAGGCATCATATCCTGCTGCAACAAGTATCTTTGCAGCTTCAATTCCTTCTGGAATATCTCTTCCTTTTTCTTCAAACTCTTCCCCTGGTAATCCACCTTTACACCAATCTTTAATGAAACTTTTTATACTGTATCTAAGAGATACTGGGAAGTCTTGTCCACATCTTTGCTTAATCTCTTCCACAATTTCACATGCAAATCTTAAACGATTTTCAAGTGACCCACCATATTCATCAGTACGATGATTAAAGAAAGAAATTGCAAATTGATCTAATAAATATCCTTCATGTACTGCATGAATTTCAACTCCATCAAATCCAGCTTTTTTTGCAATTTCTGCTGAATCTCCAAAAGCTTTTACATATTCTTTTACTTCTTCTGTAGTTAATTCACGACATGTAACTCCTGGTAAAAATCTATGTGGAATTTTAGAAGGTGCTACAGCTACCTTTCCTACAATAGATGGTATACTTACTCTACCAAAACCTGCTGATAATTGTAAAAAGATTTTAGCTCCATATGAATGAACTCTTTCTGTCATCTCATTACCTGTTGTAATAAAATTTAAAGGGTTAATTGTTGGGCATGGCATAGATGGTAATGCGCATTTTTCAATGGCATTCTCCACCATAGTTACACCTGTCATAATTAATCCTGTTCCACCTTTTGCACGTTCTACATAAAACTCAATTCCTCTTTTATTAAAACTACCATCAGCGTTACACATTCCACCTGGTCCCATTGGAGCTAAAACATATCTATTTTTAATCTCCAATTTTCCAATTTTAATTGGATCATAAAGCACCTTATATTTATCTTTCATTTTCTTTCTCCTTTCTGAATTCACATTTATATTTTTAATGTTTTCCTGTTAATTTCAGTATAGAGCATAAAGGAGCTTTACTTTCAAGGGGATATTGTTATATTTTTATCGAAATCCATAATTCTATATAAGGATGTAACTTTGAGCCTTTCTCAACCTCAACTAATAATATCTTCCCCCAGGCTATTTCACCTAATTCCAACCCCTTTTTCATTATAAATTCAGAGGCTTCTTTAAATACTTTTTGAGGATATTGTGTAAAATCCTCATCTGCCATTACAATTGTATGTATACAAGATGTACTTTTCAATTCCTTGGTATGTAATCCTAATGGTAAGTTCAGTTCCTTTCTCTTTTCTGTCTTCACTAAATATCCAAAACTGCTCATTCCCATTCTTGAATCAAATACCCCTAATTGAACTGTAGGCATTACTTTTACCCATTGATGAATTATCTTTTGGGAGTTACGTTTTTTTGAAAGCCATCCACATTCATCATCACACATAATTGTTATTTCAGGTGACTTTGCAAATTCATATTGATTTAATAGTTCTTTAATTCTTCTTATACTAATAAGATGTTCTCCAATAGCATCTGCTAAATTCATATAATATTCAGCCTTTTTTAAAGCTTCTAATTGATACATTGTCTCTCTTTCTTCTATCAACTTATAATTATTTTCCTTCCCACCAAATTGTGTAATGATGGTTTTCATAGGTATTTCCATTGAACGATACTTCGTATAAGAAAGTAATCGAAATACATCTACAACATTATAATAACGATGACCGTTTTTTCCTTTTTCCACTTCAATTAAATGCTCTTTCTCAAAATAGTGAATAGCACTTGTAGTACATCCAAGAATTTCTGCTAAATCTGTAATACTATATTTCATAATTTACCCCTTTCTGCATAAAGTAACTTTAGGTATTTATCGGTAAAATTCTTATATTTTTTACTACTTTAATTATACATTTAATATCCATCATATATTAAAATCTTTTTAAAATAAAAACCTATCCTAAGTATTAAATATAACACTTTAGGATAGGCATATTCTATTTGTTAATAAAATTTAAATCTATAATTATTTCATAAAATTAATGTAATTTAAAATACATCTTATGTTAAGGTTCAACATATTTGTAAGGACATGATATGTGACATTCTACTCTATTTAAATACATCTTATGTTAAGGTTCAACGTAACAAACAATATGTAATTGATAAGGAAGAGAATGATTTAAATACATCTTATGTTAAGGTTCAACCTGGCGTTAATTTTTTTACCGTTTTTAAAAGCTTATTTAAATACATCTTATGTTAAGGTTCAACTCAACACAAAAATTAAAAATCCTTTAAATTTTGCTAAATTTAAATACATCTTATGTTAAGGTTCAACAAAGACTAAGTTAAAACCTTCAGAAGCTAAACATAATTTAAATACATCTTATGTTAAGGTTCAACTACAGGTGGAAATGATGGCATAAGTTCAATCACCAAATTTAAATACATCTTATGTTAAGGTTCAACAAATTTCTTCTCCTAAATGTCTCCATGAACAGCCTAAATTTAAATACATCTTATGTTAAGGTTCAACTTAAATCTATTGTAATAAGCTTGGAAAGAAACTAATTTAAATACATCTTATGTTAAGGTTCAACATTTGATAGAAATATTAAAGTTATAGGTGCTAAAGAATTTAAATACATCTTATGTTAAGGTTCAACGAAAGAATATGCTATAAATGCAGCACAAGGTATGCAATTTAAATACATCTTATGTTAAGGTTCAACCTACAAGTAAAAGTTTCATAACTTCTTCTCCACGTGAATTTAAATACATCTTATGTTAAGGTTCAACTAAATAAAAAAGATAAACAACTAGTGGCATTTAGTGCATTTAAATACATCTTATGTTAAGGTTCAACTAAATATCAAAAAAGGTTTATGAAAAGACTTAATAGATTTAAATACATCTTATGTTAAGGTTCAACTTCTCTTATAACTTCTGCAGGCACCTCACCTACTTCTATTTAAATACATCTTATGTTAAGGTTCAACTTATGTAGTTAGCTGGTACTATAATGTTAAAACTATAATTTAAATACATCTTATGTTAAGGTTCAACTAATATCTTTTACAATTATTAGTATACAGTAATACTAATTTAAATACATCTTATGTTAAGGTTCAACCATTGAAAAATAGCCATTCTTCATTTTAAATTATACACCTTAACCATTGATTTTGCTAGGTTTTATTGTTTTTTTACCAGTGATTTTTATTTTTTAAGATTAATAAGCAAAATACCTTTCAAACTTAGTATTTTCAAGGCATTACAAGTTTTTAATGAATATTTCGCTGGTAAAATCCATTATTTTTTATACTTTTTCAATTCAAAACCACTATTCTTTTATAAGTAAAATATATTTCATTCACAATAAAAACCTACTCTAAGTCTTTTATTTCATCAGTTAGAATAGGTTGGAATTTTTAATTCACTTTATTTATAAATTAGTTCATTAATATTATAAGTTTAACTTTATTGTTGAAATATCATTACGTTACTTGTAATCATCCTTCAAATAAAATTTAATACATCTTACAATTAATTTATTTTTGTTACTTTTCCTATTTTTAATCCTTTGGCTATATCACTTATGAGTATATTATAATTAGTAACACTTGGAAATATATATGAGATTTTAAATTTACTCATTCCAAATTTGTATATTCAAAATGATGAGGCATGCTTGAAACACTTAAAATTCAATAATCTATTTCATGTAAAAATATTTTAAAGTCATTAAATAAATTTAAATGCCAACTTGTTTCTCTATAGCTTCATTTTACTTCATAAACAAAAGCTTATCTCATATTTTGAAGGAATTTCTCTCCTTCATATTTTAATAAAGTTTCCATAATCGTATTTTCAGTACAGTCTACGTATTAATTATTACTTTTATTCTTTTTATATAAATATTTTCCCACTGTATATTCAGCTAATTCAACTTTAACTAATATTCCACCAATAGTAGTAAAATTGCATGGATTATTTTTAGATGTTTTGGGGAATTTGTCTTTATACCATTGTCTAGTTATTATTCCTTTTTCACTTATCTCTTTAATAGCTTCTTCTATTTCATCGTAAGTAACTTTCTTTTTGTTTTTTTCTCCGATTTTATAATAAAATCCATCATCTATAATTTTTATTATTTCTGTTTCTTTCTTTGGTTTTTGAATTTTCATTCCAATAAATAATGAACTTTTTATACTATTTATATCTATAATAATTCCCCCTAATAACTAATAAATTCAAGTCTGCTATATCTTATATTAACTCTAATAAATATTTAATTAATGTTTACATCATTTTTATTTTCCTAATGCAGGTTCTATAAACATTCTTTCATGTATTTAGCTAATTGCCTTTTTTGTTCTTTTCCTAGTTTGCTTACATCATTATTACCATAAAAATTCATGATAGCCTCATGTTTCTTGTTTTTATCTAAAATTTTATTTATTTGATCAAGTTCAATTTGAATATCATTTGGGAAAGATTCTTTTTTACTTTTTTTATCCTCAATCGCTTTAACATCATTAAAGTATCCATATCCTACAGAAGTTTTTGATCCTACTCCATGTTCTTGAAGAGCTTCTTTCATTAATTTTGAAATAAACTCCTTTAAATCTTGAGCATAAATAAGTTTATCTTCACTTACATTAATTTTTTGCCTACTCAATGCAAATATAAAATTAAATTTAGTATTTTTTACTGTGTAAAATGGTATTGGATTAGTACTAAATTCATCTGTAGGGTTCCATCCCTTCCCATAATAATTACTATAATGTGGAGTCATTACATCTTTTTCTATTATTATTTCATTACTGACTGGAAATGCATCAAAAAAGATTATACTTCCTTTTTCGTTGGCTTCTCCATAATAGTCATCACCAAAAATAATTTTATATAATTCTTTCGCTTTAAATTCAGCAGCATTAATTTTAATTATACTAAATTCCTTTTTTTCTATATCAAAATATTTTTGTAAAAAATAACTTCTTATTATACCTTTTAATGCTTGTCCAGGAATATAAGGTATTCCATATATATTATGAAGAGTCATTGACGTTTCTGTAACACTTGGGTTTCCTAGTCCTACCACAAGCCTATATGAAGTAATACCTTCTATTTTATTCACTGAAAAATTTAATTCACTACAATATTTTTTAATTGATTCTATATATTCCTTAACTATTGATTGGTGATAGTTAGGCTTTAATCTTTCTAATTCTCCAATACATTTTATTTTTTCATTATTAGTTTTTATTTTTCCTAAATATCTTCTTTCTTTTTTACCACTTTCTCTTACAACATTTTTTTGTAAAGAATATCTTAAATTACATTCATCTTCTTTTGATCTCTTGAAGTTACTTATATCCAGATTTCTATAAAAAATAAACTTCTCCGTACCTTTTCTATATACATTTTTGCTAACTTCAATCGGATACTTGTCTTCTATATTAATATTTTCATTATGCTTAATACAACTTCTATTTAATTTATTTTGGCTCATTACTGTCACCTTCACCTTCAAGCATAGCATCTGAAAATCTAACTAGCCATTCTAAAATTGATAAAATATCTAATGTAATTCTCCTATATGATTTAGAATCGCATTTTATAAGTTCTTTCATTATATCCTCTAATAATTTCTCCTTGAATCTATCACCATATTCTATAAAATTCTTATTAAAATAATCTCTTAATATTTTACCTATTTCATAATAGCTTTGTTTATCTTTTCCTTTTTCTCTTTCACACTCAGTTCCCATTTTTTTAAGAATAAAAGCTATGGTGGCTATAAGTCCATTAGTATATATATACATAGGTATATTTCCTAAATGACTTTTAAATTGACGTTTAAACTCCTTATCTCCTATCGACTGTATATGTTCTATTGAATTAAATGCAAAACTTGCTTTTTTTCTTTTTAAATCTTTAATATTAATTGTTTGACACATTGCTTTCACCACCTTGTGAATTGTTAGTTATTTTTACTATTCCTTTTCCTATTGTAGCATTTCCACCTATTTGAGCATATTTAGGTAGGTCATTTTCTATATATGTATCATATAAATTTTCATTATCTTCTATACCATTTTGCAATACTAAAGCATATAAAATAGATTCTGCTGGTAAATACTCTTCTGTAAATAATGATCCTGCGTCTTTATCGACTACTCCTGTTTCTGGATTTATTTTATTTCTTGTAACTATTTCCTTACATAAGCTAATAATTTCTATAAAATCATTATCTGATATAACAACAACATGTTTTTGGGAATCTAAATTAAATTCTCTTAAGTCTAAGTCCTCATATACTTTATTTGATTTATCAGTTTCTTGAAAGCAATATTCATCAAGTATTATTTCATTTTTTACATTCTCACATTTATTATTTAATATTTTGCATTCTCCTTCTAATAAATCTTTAAATTTATTATTAAACTCTGTATTATTTATCAGGGCTTTATCTTCAAAATATCTATTTAATAAATAAGAACAGGTAACATAAGCAAATATCCCATCTAGTGTTATTACTGGATAAAATATTAGTTTAGCATCAGTAAATCCTATTATTCCAGCACTCTCATGTCCATCTTCTGGTCCAAAAAGTTTATCTACTTCTTTTCTTACTATATCTTCATTATTTTTTTCTTTATACTTTTTTAACCTATAGCTTTCTCTCATAGATCCTTTCATTGTTGAACCTTCTATCTTAGGTATTCCTGTATGCTTTTCTTTTTGAATAGGCATATCTATAAGTCCTAAAGCTCTACCTACTCCTGCATGTATAGGTGTTATTGCCTTTATTAATATTTTATTTACTCCTTTAAACACTTAAATCTTCCTCCTTCTATCTTTTTATTATTTTTTATATCCTCTGCTATCTTATCTATATAAAAGATACTTAATTTTGCTTTATCTGCAGCATATTTAGCACTTCTAACATGTTCATAAACATCAGTATTTTCTTCACATGCTTTTTTACCTGATACAATCGCTTTTGTATCAAATGTTTCTTTTTTACCAACGTCACCATCCTTTATGGGGCACACTAATATAGGCGCACCATAAACTCCTGCTACCGCATAAATAGAATAATTATGGCTTTTAGCATTATCACTTGACATTCCTCCAGATTTACATTCAAGCATAATAACCTTACCTTTTTTAGTTACAATTAAAATATCAAATTCATCAATCAATCCAAGCTTGTCTTTACTTTTATCAGTTCCATATTTTATTTTTACGCTTGTGTCTATATCTGCTATATTTTCTAACAATCTCTTATTACTTTTTATTACGTCTAATACTTTATAAAGTGTCATATGCTCTAATATGTAACCAAATACCTTTCCATTTAAGTGATTCTCTATACTTTTCTTTAATATATCAAAACCTTTTTCATCAAAAACATCATTAATATTAACATTAACATTAGTATCATTTTTTGATTTTATTTCATTATCAATTTCCTTTATATATGCTTCAATATCTTCTGTTATCATGTCAAACTTAGTTTTTTCATTTGTACTATCTGTTTTAAATCTATTTGAATTTATAAGAATCTTTCTTAATATTTCACTATTGCAATATATATCATAAAACTTTTTATACCATTTAAGCTCCGACTCTAGTTGTTCGTAAAAGTCTTCTGGTTTCTTATCGTTAATTTTCCTTCTATCCTGTAATATACACTTTTCTCGAAACTCATTTGCATTATTTGATATTAGAAAATTATAATACTCAGAAACTTTATTAACCTCCCTTTGTGAAACCTCAAATCCCATAAGTCTTAATGCTATTGGAATAGTCATATTATATCCTAGTATATCTTCCTGTTGAATATTTTTATTTTTAGCATAATAGTACATTTTTTCTTTATCACCTTCAAAATACACTATTACATCTTCTGGTCTATGATTATATACATATTCAGTTATAGCCATAACAAAGTGTCTTTGTCCACCTGTTATATTCCACAATATTTTTTCTTCTTTTAATGGATAGCTTCCAAATTCAGAACTAGCACTTCCAAACTTTTTTATTAGTTTTTTGACAATGTTTTTATGATTTGAGATCTGTTTTTCACTATATTCAATTATTCTATCCTTATCAAATTTTCCACTTAAAGAACTTGTTAGATTTTCATCCCACTTATCATAATTAAACTTTTCACTTCCATTTTTTAATCTTATATTATAGATATCATTAATATTTATGTTATGCTCTTTTATAACAATATAATTTACCATTTGATTTAAAGTAGAACAAATAACCATTGAATCAAATTTTATTTTTTTATCCATGCATTTCCTCTCCCTCAAATTGTGATTTATCTAATGGAACTAATTCAAACATGCCAAAACCTTGTTTTTTATATGTTTTATCTATTAAAACCTCATCATCAATAATTTTTCTTATTTCTTTTAGTGATGTGTTATTAAAATCTTTATTTTTCAAAATATATACTGAACCTTCAGGTACTGCTTTGCTCATAGGTTTTGGAATATTAAATGCCATATCAAATCCCCCAATATCATAAGGCTTTCCAGTGGATGCTGCTATCACTTCTGTATTTTTAAATTTCGGAATATAATCATTTCCTTCAAATATGCATGGAGATGTGATTATCATTTTGACATATTCCGTATCATTTATTTGATTATAAAGATTATTATATACCATCAATTTTTTATTTTTCTCACAGGTATAAAATCTACAAACTTTATTTTCTCCCCCAAGTTTTAAATATCCATCTTTAATATTTTTAGCTTCTCCATTCCACCAAGAATCTTTTATATTATATTCAACTAAGTAGCTCCACTTTTCTTTTTTGAATTCAGTTAAATCTATCCTATATAGATGTTTTTCTCTAGCTATGTAGTTTTTATCTCTTTCAATTCCAACTTTATAAGAATTAGCTACGATATCACAATATTCTCTGAATTCAATGCTTCCATCAAATTCATAGTAAGAATCATAAAAAATATCAAGTTCTATAAACCTCTTATCTGCTCTTTGACTTTTTCCTTCTATATCATAAAAAAATAAATGTGACATTCTTTCTTCTGAACAATTAATATTATTTTTTATCTTTTTTATAATTGCGTAATGACACTCTTTATATTCATCTAAATATAAATCTAAAGGTGCATTCATATAAACTTCATCATCTTCTTCATTATACAAATACACATTTCCTAAACTTAGATATTTTCTCGGATCTGAATCTAAATCCTTATTATCTATATACTTCTTTCTTCTTTCTTCATCTTGAACTAGCATAGTAGAACATATTGCCCCATAAAAAACAGAAGGATATGGTATCATTCTTGTACCTAACCAAGTATTTTCTCCTTTAGAAAAGTTTTTCCCACTTCCTAAAAACAAATTATCATTAGGCTTTATTTGCATAATATTATCAAAATTCATATTACTTCACCTCCATATTCTGTTTTAAACTTCTAATTATATGAAATAAGTTAAAGTAATTTTCAAAATCTATTTCTAATTCCTTTGATGAGTTTACTTCTAAAAAATTTATAAGTTTTTTATTTACCTCATCTATTTTCTCTTCTGCAATACTATTTTTTAAAATGCTTCTTTTCATTAATCTTTTTTGTTCTACTTCAAACATATTTATCAGTATGTCCCTTTGATAACCTTTATCAATATTTCTGCCTAAATTCCAAAATTCACTTTGCAATTGCTCATGAAAATAAGTTGATTCACCTTTATTAAAGTAATTTACTAATTCTTCAAAGATAAATTCAACTGTTTCCTCCCCATTCAAATTATTTTTAAAATATACATTCCTGTTACTATATCCTTCCGTCATTATAGATATAACCGTAGCGTTTTTTTCTTTATCAAAGTCATTTGCTTTTTCCTTAAACTTCTCTTTAACCTTTTCAAGTTCTTCTTTAGAAACTCTAGTAATTTCTCCTAATGGTGTTTTATAGTGCGCAACAAATATTCCTTTTGAATATGTAATGTTTTTATACTCTTCAACTTGCACTTCTTCCTTAAAACAAGCTCTTGCATTTTGTTCTAATTTAAATATTTCATCTACAGGTATTAATGCTAATAAATCATCTCCACCAGCATATACTAAAATACCTTTTGAATTTTCTTTAAAATAATTTTCCCTTAGTTTATTAAAAAATTTATATATTCTTTGTGATAAATCAATTTGATATTCATATAGGTTTTTATCACTATTCTTATATTTACCACTCATCCATTCTCCTAAATTATCAATGTCCATGCGATACATACAATAATATTTAGGCAAATTTTTATTACTTAACTTTTGAATAAGTTCTTCTTTTAATTCACCTTTATTATTTACCTTTAAATTTTTTAATATCTTGTCCCAATTTTCTTTATACATACACTCATAATCATCGAAATTACTATCTTCTTTATTTAATCTATCTATAACTTCTTTATATTGATTATATCTTCCATGTTTTTTTTCATTTTCAACCCAACTAGATAAAGTTATTTGTGCAAGCGAATGTATTTTTTCTCCTTTATAAATTCTTTTTAATAAACAAACTCCACAAAGCGTTTCATTTTCTTTTAATTTTATATCTATATCTTTTGATTCCAAGTTATTTTTTTTAGCATATCTTTTAACTTTTTTAATTTCATCCAGCTGTAAATTGATATCTTTATTTTTTAATTTTTCTACCAGTTCAAAAAGACTATATTCTTCAAAATTTTGATACTTATATATTTTTTGAATTCCGAAAGGCTCTTTTTTATTCTTAGAACTAACCACTATTGCATTTCTACTTCCACATATAGAACATTTTTTCCCTTCCTCCCAAATATTATTAAATTTCTTTACATTTTTAACAGCTTCAAAATATTTATAAATCTCATAATATACTTGCACATATTTATGAGAATCATTTAAATCAAAGCTTTCCTCTAAATCGTATTCAACCCAATAAATGTCTAATGATGAGTTTAACTGCCTTTCTATTTGATTTTTATATTTTTCTAAACTAGTCTTAATGCTACCATTCATAAGCATATCAATATAATTTTGTCTTATATATTCTTCAAGTTCTTCCCCTAAATGCTTATTACTTTCATATTTCATAATAAAATAATTAGGTAACCCTTCACTTTTGTCCAATAATTGAGGCAATAACAATTTGCCATTTCCTTTAACTTTTATAAACTCCATTCCATTGCTTATTAATTTAGATAATATTTTACTACTATTAAATAAATCAGACACTTTTCTTGAATTTATTATAAAATTTTGTATTGAACCTATAGAAAATAATATTATTCTTTGCTGCATAATATCACCTCTTTGAATTTTTTGTAATAATTATCGTAAGTTTCATGTGGATTTGTATTATATAATTTTACTATTATAGGGTATAATTCATTTGGATCACCATAACAAGTAACATATACTGGGCATGCAAGCTTTCCGCATTTGTAGTCCTTATACTGAAACTTTTCATTTCTTGTGGCATATATAGCATCTCTTATCCTAAAATAAAATTTTTCTTCATTGATAGTTTCTTTACCAATAAGAATTTCCTCTACGTAAGGATATTGAAATCCTTTATTTTTATATTCTTCTTTCCTAAATATTTTAAAATACTTATCATTTTCTTTAAAAAATTCATAATACTTACTAATATTTAAGTTTTCCATATAATTTCTGATTTGATTTCTTAAATTATATTCTTTATTATCTTCTTCAAACTTAAAAGCCCCACACCCTCTTCTACTTCTATTTCCTACTCCACCTAAAATTAATGATAATTTTAACAATATGTCATAAAAATTAAATACCTTATTTGTATATTGTTTCTTATTTAAATGTCTCTTTAATAAACTTAATTGAATCTCAGCACTTCCTCCCGATTGTAAACAATCTATACTTAAACTATTGTTTACAATATGACCTTTGCTAGCCTTTTTAAAATATTGATTTTTTATTTTAAATATTATTGGTGATTTACAAACATCTGAATTTCCAAATATTTCTTCTTCTTCTTGTTTCATATCACTACATTTGTCATAAAAATTTAATCCTCTCCACCAAAATCTCATTAAAGATTTTATTTCTGTAAGTCTCAACTCTAATTTTTGCACTCCATTATTAGAACATAAATCAGTTATGTTTTTTAACTTATAAATCTTACTATTTCCTTCAGTCATAGTAAAAATCCTCCCCATTTCCAAATCTACATAATGAACACTATATATCTTATATTATATTCTACTTACAAAACCCTGCTCCTATTGATGAATTCTTTTCTCCTAACCCCACTGCTCTAGCTAAGAAGGCCACCTTTTGAGCTTCTTCATTATATTCAACCTGTATACTTACTTTATTAGCTAATAATTTTACTCCATTCTTATAGTTATAATGCATTGGTTTCCTATTTTTAAACTCTATGCTCTTTATGAATTTACTGTTTATATCTATATCTTTATTAAAAAAGCTTTTATATTTCTTTTCTAAATTATCTTCTAACCTTTGTTTAAACAGATCTAAATCGCCATCATTTTGAAGCCAAGGCTTATCATCTACAGTTATTATTAATGGTGTTTGAGTATACAATTCTTTTATATGTCTTTGTTCGATCTCCTTTTTAGAAGTTGAAATAATATTAAATTCATTACTTTCTAAATTACATAAGCAGCTTTCTATTTTATCTATAAATTCTTTACTTAATCCTCTAATTTTAAATATGTATAATCTATCTTTTTTATATATTTTATCTCTTTCTAATGGATAGAAATGATTAAATACATAATTTTTATATTCCTTCTTAGGATGAAGTTCCTTTAAACTTTCATCCAATAACATTGCTTTATTTATATTTTTTCCAATTACATATCCACAGTCAGCAAAGTAAATATCTTTATTCAACATAACTGTAACCGTTAACTCTACAAAACTCAACACAACACCTCATTTTTTACTAATTTATGAATATTATACCATAAATGTGATGAATTTTATAATAAAAAAACCACCGATTAAACAGTGATTTAAATTATATTTTTTATTTAATTTTAGAATTTTAATTAGACTTTAGTTTTATAAAGATACAATTTATCATTTAAATTTGTTTAATATCATTAAAATATTTTTATACATAATGTAGTATGGCATTTTAACTGTTTCTAATCATATCTCACTGTTTTGGATATCCACGTTTTCAAATGAATAAATTTAGAAGTCAACTTGAAAATTTATATATGTTTTAAAATTTAACAACCTTTCTTAAATGTTTCCAATTATATGATACTAAGAGAATAAAACTTCAATACACCCTATGTTAAGGTTCAACTACTAGTTATGAAAAACCAAAACCAAGTAAATTTTAATTTAAATACATCCTATGTTAAGGTTCAACCTAACGTTAAAATCCAATGGTAGATAAATACGCTAGATTCATGAAAGTTACAAAATTTAAATACATCTTATGTTAAGGTTCAACGATTAAATTTTGGATTGAAAATGAGATTGGTAAATAATTTAAATACATCTTATGTTAAGGTTCAACTGAGCTAAGGTAACTATCCTGTCACTATTTACACCAATTTAAATACATCCTATGTTAAGGTTCAACATAATATAAATGAGTATGTGAAATCTGTAAATAAATTTAAATACATCCTATGTTAAGGTTCAACGGTGGTGGTGATGTGTTTGCTGCTTTTGCAATTTAATTTAAACACATCCTATGTTAAGGTTCAACGACATTGTATGTTATATAAAAGCTAATGGAACTGAATTTAAATACATCTTATGTTAAGGTTCAACAAAGGACAGGAATTTAAGTAAACATCAATTAAGTAATTTAAATACATCTTATGTTAAGGTTCAACAGTTCTATATACATATCCATTATATTTATGTTTTGAATTTAAATACATCTTATGTTAAGGTTCAACCATAATCTTTTATTAAGTTAATCGAGTTTCTTAAATTTAAATACATCTTATGTTAAGGTTCAACCCGAACTCTTATTACCTAAAACAATTGTATAAATATTTAAATACATCTTATGTTAAGGTTCAACTATTCAAGTGATAGGTACAAGATGATAGCTGATAAATTTAAATACATCTTATGTTAAGGTTCAACTTACGAGGTTAAATGTACTGAAAATAGGGAAAATGATTTAAATACATCTTATGTTAAGGTTCAACCATTGAAAAATAGCCATTCTTCATTTTCATTATACACCTTAACCATTGATTTTGCTAGGTTTCATTGTTTTTTTACCAGTGATTTTTATTTTTTAAAGCAAACCAGCAAAACACCTTTTAAACTCAGTAATTTCAAAGTACTGCAAGTTTTTAATGAATATTTTGCTGGTAAAATTCATTTTAATTTCTTATCTTTACAACTAAATAATCAAATCTTCACCAGTGTTATTAAGTTGAATGCCTAATATTTCTTCTTCAAATACATTTTCGTTCATAAGTTTTATTATACAAATAAAATCTTCCTCTTTATTTATAACCCTATTTAAGTCTTTTCTTAAAGCTATTAGCTTTGATGGTGTTATTTCTCCTCTAAATACTGATTTTTGGAAATGAGATAGATATTTCTTGCATACTTTAAAAACTCTTTGTACTCGTTTCTCGTTAACATCATAAAAAACAAATGCATAGTTAAAATTAATGTTCTTACCCATTTTACATATTCTCCTTTATATTAAATGGTATAAACTTCTTATCTTCCATTATAAATTTTATCAGTTTATAACAATCTAACTTTATAGCAGTTCTATAGCTAACTTTTCTTTTTAATTTTTTATGATTAAAAACAGATTCTAATCTTTCTTCAAATGCTTGTATAAATATATTTCTTCCTTCTTCATTCAGCAAACAATAATTAACTTTTTTATCAAAATGTTTAGAAACTTTTAACTTTCTCTTATTTACTAATTCAAATATTGTTTTATATACAATTACTGGTTTAAATACTTCACTTATATCTAAACTTAAAGAAAATCTTCCCTCAGATGGTTCATGTAAAAAACTTATTCGCTGATCAAGATGTGTTCTATATATAGCTGATATAGTTTTGGTATATAATAATGTATTTCCAAAAGATATTAATGCATTTATAGGGTTATCCGGTGGTCTCTTTACTCTTTTGTTCATTACAAAATCTTCTGGTAAAATATTTTCAAACTCACTGTAAAATCTCTGCCATAATTCCCCTTCAGTTGCCATTAGTTCCTCTATTGTTTCTGAATTATTAACTCTTTGATAAAAAATATCTTTTATCCAATTTAAAGTTTTCTTTACCTCTTTTATATCATGCTTATAATAATGATATAAAACTTCATGTATGTTATTTCCTATTCCGCTTACAATAGCCTTTGATACTTCCAATCTTTTAGTTTGAAAAGTTTCTACTTGCTTTACTAAAAGCTTACCGCTATTATACTGATTCTTAGGATAATACGTTCCACTATACCCTTCATAATAATTAAAAAAATGTACTATTATATTATTAGATGATAAAAAATCTAATAGTTTTGAATTTATACTAATCTCATTTAAACAATATATCTCTTTTGTATTTTCTACTGGTATATATACATTTTTATTATTTTTTCTAAAACATAATGAATTATCTTTTCTTGTTAACTCCCCCATAGAAGTTATATATCTTGTACTTCCCATTCTATTCTCCCTTTATATATAACAATATTCATAATAAGAACATTTTTTACATTTCGGTTTATTTAAAACATTTGGTACTATATCATTACTTATCAAGTTTTCTATATCCTTTACATGTAAATCTAGCTGTTTTAAAATTTTTTCATCTAAATCAAAATAAAGTACCTTTTTATCACCCTTATTCTTTTCAACAAATTCTAGCTTTCCTTTACGCTTCACACCTTTATCATTTAAAACCTTTAAATAATATATAAGTTGCCATTTACTAGCCTCAATATCTGCATCTGATTTTTTTATTTCTGTTAAGTATTCCTCTGTTAACATATCTATTCTTATATTATCTATTGCAATTTCTCTATTTTTACCTCTTTTACTTTTTTCCTCATGAATAGCTTTTCCTATTTTTACAGTTTCACTATTATCTTCTAAATTTAGCCTGTTACCATGCAGATAACATTGTCTCTTGCAATGAAAATAATAGTTAATTAATGTGCCATTAACCTTCATAATATACTCCTTTTCTATAACTATTAAATATTTAAAAGGAACTTCTATATAAACACTTTTATAATATTCTAACTATTTCAACTAGTCCTGTAATACTATTTATAAACTTTACTAATATAATTCATCTAAGAACTTACCTAATTTAATGTTTCCATCTTCTTAAAAATGAAAGCAAAGAAGATATATAAGATACGTTTTTCCCAAATCTTAATATGAATAAAAGGCTTCTTATCTATTTATATAAAATTAGATGCCCCTGTGGTAAAATTTTTTCTATCAAACTTACCATTAGTAAAATAATCTTCTCCATCATATATGCAATAAATTTCTCCTAGTCTATCATTGTAAGGAAAATCTCTACTTTTAACCTTATATATAAAATAGTTAAGATTACTTGATACTTTTGAAAGTTTTACTTTCTTCTCAGAGTACCTTAATTCTCCATCTTTAAGTAATTCTTTATAATCTTCCCATACTTTTTTTCCATTTAACTCTTGTCCATTTTCCAATATTATATTTCTGCATAAGAATACTGTTACTTCATCTTTATCATCATCTATTAATTTCATCTTATTCTCTACTTCTAGAAAACTTAATTTACCTATTTTCTCATTTATAAAATCTTCTATATTATTTTCATTATAACTTGAACTTTCATCATTAATTCTTTTAAGAATTAAATCATAATATTTTTGAAAATCCTTTTCTATTAAAATATATCGTATATCATCTGATTTAAGAGTTACATTTTTTTCTTTTCTATAATCACCCTTATAAATACTTGATGCTGAATCTAAATCAAAAAAATATACGATACTCTTAGGCTTTTTGCATGATCTATTTATTCTTCCTAAAAATTGCTCATCACTGTCTAACATAGATATGTCCTTATAGCCTATATCCATATCTATATCCACACCAGCCTCGATAACTTGAGTAGCTACTAACACAATATTTTTTTCACTCTTTAATTTTTTTATTATGTCATTTCTTTCTATACTATTATCATCACCAGTTATAAGCATTACCTTCTTTTTATTGCCTAATTCCATAATTAAATCATTATAAAATTCTGAAGCACGCTTTTTATTTATAAATTCAATAAGTATATTATCTTCTGTATTTTTTGATGTATCTAAGACATGCTCCTTTAAATCTTCATAGGTATTATCTTCTTTTCCTAAAAGAGAAAAATCTATTGATACCCTATCTTTAAATAAAGGATTCTTAAAATATTTATCTCTATTTTTAATTAAATTTATTGTATTAAAATCATCATAATCTATAAGTTTATTTAAACTCGGCAATGTAGCAGACATAATTATTATTTTTATATTCAAAACTTCAGCATAGCAATTTAAAAAAATAATTATTTCTTTCCATATATTATTTTTATAACTTTGTATTTCATCCAAGACTACTACACTATTTGCTAATTGTATAAGAGGAAATAAATCATCCTTAGCTGTACCAAATAAATAATTAAACATACTTACATGAGTATTCAATACTATAGGATAATTTAAAAACTGTCTGTTAAGTAACGATTTATCATAATTAACTTCTTCATTTTCTTCATATTTTATTTCCTTTTTCTTTACTTCCTTTATTGGTACTAAAGAATTTATAACAGCTATTTCATCAAGTAATTCTTTATCATAATCAAATATTTTATTTAAGCTAGCTATATTTTGCTCAACTAATGTATTAAAAGGATATACATTAAATATTTTATTTAAATTTTTATCTTGTTCTATTAATTTAAAGCTTAAGTTTAATGACACAGTGCTTTTTCCACTTCCAGTTGGAGCTTCTAAATAATATATATTACTTTCAATATTTTCTTCTAACATTTTTTCTGCATCTAAAAACATTTCATTTCGCAAAATATTAATATCCTTTACATCATTGAAATTATCATATTTTAAATATTTTTCTTTTTCATAATCTCTTATTTTATTATATATTTCAGTTTTCTTTAAACCATCATAGAATTTATTTATATCCGTTATTTCTCCAAAATAACTAAGTTTACAATTATTCATAAATTGTGATGTTGAATAATAATCACAACCAAGTAATAATGATGCAAAAAATCTTTCATATATGTAAAGATATATTTTTTTCTTACTACTAATTAACTTGTTATTTAAATATTCTTCTGTTAATTCAAAGAGTCTTTTCATAAGCTTGGGCTTTTTTTCAAACACTATATCATCATCATAAGAATATTCGAATATGGATAATTGCTCAAAGTAAAGTTTTTTTCCCTCACCATCATCCTCTAAAAACTTATTTTTATATTCATTAAAAGAATCTAAATGACTGTGATGTCTAGATATTATATATGAATTTATCATCATGAAAAATCTTAATTTGTCTTTTATATCAGATGTTACATTTTTCAACTCTTTTATTCTTTTAAAATAATAATTAATATAAATAAGAGATGATAACATTGAATGATTTGAGTAATTAAAGTTTATCCCATCATAATCCTTAAAAAACTCATTATCCATTTTTTTATATTGGAAGCAACAATTAATTTTACCTATATCATGCATATAAATTATATTAAATATCATTTCTTTAAAAATTTTTGTTCCTTCGCTACAATTTTCTTCAAACAAATAATTCTGAAAATTTATCAATACATTGTCCAAATTTTTAGCTTTAATTATTTTATATAAATAGTCTTCTGAGAGTTCTAAGTGCTCTTTTAAAGTTTCAAATCTACTATTATTTTCGCTCTTATGAGCATATATATTTGAATTCTTTTTTATAAATTTATCTATTGGGAATTTTTTTACATCAAGAAAATACATATATTAATCCCCCCATTTTTTTAATTGATTTCATGAATAGAATCTTTACATTTAGATGGTACCTTTACTTCCTTAAAAGCTAAAAAAGGATTATCCAATGACATGTAAGATTTTCATTCTGATTTTTTTAAAAATAAAATTACTAAATCAAATAGTCATCGGATAAATCAAATTTTAAATTCCTATATAGTTCCCCTCTAAAAGAAAAATATATTTTTATTATTGCATTCATATATTGATTCGTAAGATGCACTCTCAACTAACGAATTTGTATAAACAAAGGATTTAAGATTATATTTATTAGTGTTTTCTTCTAATGATACTGGAAGCATCTCTTCATATTTCCAAGTATCTTGTAAATCATCCTCTTCATCAAAGTCATATTTACTATTTTTAAAAGAGAAATAGTCTTTAATATATAAACTATCTATTCTTTTTATATTATCTATTTTTTGTACATCTTTTATAATCTCTATATTTTCTATAGTAGCCATATGATCATTCTTTCCTAAGTAAGGAATAAATTTAAAATTTCTATCTAATATATTATCTTTTAATTTGTCTTCTATATTTCCTTCTAAAAGAATATAAATCTCCCATTCAGGATCTTCAAGCCACTGCTCTTTAATAATTAAATTTCCGCCCTGTTCCTTTGAAGCATATCCCACTGAATTGTTGAATGTCTGAATTTTTTTAGGAATATATCCTTCTTTATTAATTGGTACTATACCTATTCTTAATCCTTTAAGTTTTTCATAAAATTCTGGATATTTATCATTCTCATTTTGGTCATTATAACCTCTTAATCCAAGAACACTTCCTAGAATGCCTAAAAGTGCCACCTTATGAATATTCCCATAAGTAAAATAAAAATATGTGTTAACATCTGGTTTTTTTAAAAATGCAGTCCTTCCTTTTAAACTAAATTTTAAAGTATCCATTTTTATATTTCCTCTTTGGTAAAAATATTGAAGTATTTAGCATTTTCTATGTTTTTATCTATATTTGTTGTATATGGATTATAATAAATCTCAATTGATTTTATTCTATTTTGTAAATCTTTAAGTAAATTATTACATTTTATTTCTATTTTCCCCTTATCAGCACACTTTTCAAATATAATATATTGAGATAAATCTGGCAAATATAAATCTTCATCAGTTTCTACAAACATAGCAAATTCATTTTCACAGCCTATTTTAGCATTTGTTGAAAAAGATGTCGCTGCTATCATAGATGCTTCCTTAAATTTTTTATAATCTTCATCAGTATATCCTTCTGTAATACCAAGCTCTTTAAATCCATCATATGCTTTAGGATTTATTGTTACTGGATAAAAGTAATGCGCTTCATTACTCACTATTTTTGTTCCTAAAGTTGAGGATTTTGCCTCTTTCTCTTCTTCTTCTTTTTTATTATTCTTCTTATTATTAGGATCTCTAAAAGGAGATAATATCTGTTGTTCTTCTGCAAAACTATCTGAATATTTATTAAATCCTTGTCCAATTTGAACTGCCCCTGTTATTGATATATTATTTCCTTCTTCTGCAAAGGTAGCTCCAAAATTTTTTACATCTATTGCTGAAAATAAATTTGTCAAAACCTTTTTACTATCCTTATCCTTTTTTAAATCTTCTCCCTTAAATAAGTATTCATATCTTTCCTTTAAAGATCTTGGAATAAACTCTATTTCCCCCTTTTTGCCTTCTTGCAACTTCATAGATTTTATATATATAACTTTTTCACCTTGTTCATTCCACATTTTTTTAATTGGATACTTAAAAGCCTTATCGCTACCAAATATATCTCCTGAGGATGTTGTTTTTGGGTATCCTGTAAAATCAGCATTCCAATTACTCATTCTTGAAACTATACCTAAAACTCCGTAAACTCTACTGTTCATTTTTATTTTCCTCCTTGCTTGATTTTTCATATATTAAACTACTATGAAGATATCCTGCTATTATTAAATCATCATCAACCTTGCCTTCTGGTATATAAGCAGAAACCATATACATGAGATTATCAAATCTTCTACTTATTTTTCTATCTATTGCATAATTATATTTAACAAATAATTTTTTTAATTCTACTTTGATTCTCTCATCACTTTTAGCATTAATAATTGGATTAGCTAAAGAATGAGTCTTTTTAGCCGCTTTACTTAGTGATATTAAATAATTTGCAACTTGACCTACTGCAAAATAGTATTCTTTGTTATTGTCTATTGATGCTGTCTTTTCTTGAGATATTTTATCTCTTAGTGATGCCTTAACATCTAGTAACACATCAGCCATACTTTCCCCTCCTACAAAATATTCTTTTAAAGCACATCTTAAATTGAATTGTTCTCCTGCTTTAAATATATATCCATTTTCTATAGAACCTTTTATTAATCTTAAGCTACTATGTCCAAAAACTTTCCATACAGTAAATTCATTCCCCTTATAAAACCAATTAAATAAAGTTCTTCTAGAAAGTAATATGTTTCTTTTTAAACTATTATCATTTATATTCATATCTTTTGATTCTGTAAAATAATTAGAACTTAAAAATTTACTAAAAAATACTTTATTTATTAAATCTTTAATAGTATTACGCTTTGTAATGCTTATATTATAAGTAAGATTACTTTTATTTAAATCTATATCTATTACATTTTTAAGCTTTATAGGTTTTATATTTGCTTTGTAATGGTTTATTGTATCAAAATCATGTACTTCTACTTCTTTACCTTTTTTTATTCTAAAATATATTCCATTAAAATCATTATCCATTGATTCTTTATCACTTTTAGGATATATTCCTTTCTTATCTATATATATATTTGTCTTTCCTATTGAAACTTGATTTAAAAGATAATCAAAAAACTTTTTTTGTAATAATACTTCTTCTAATGATATTAAGTAAGGAACTTTAGTCTTTCTTGATTTATTCTCTAAATATGGCTTTTTAGAATTTAACCCCATATTATCATTAGAAAGTCCATAGGTTTCTTCTTCTATTTTCACATTAAACTCTACACTGTTAAATATATTAGGTATTAAATATTTCTCATTTTCCTTTTTATATTCTTCTAATTCATATTTAAAAAATATCTTTAGATATGATTTATCTTTACTATCCTCATCAACATAGTCTTTAATATTATGTTTAATCCATGTTTTCACATTTTCTATAAGATTTTCATTAACCTTACCATATTTATCTTCTACTTCTTTATATAATCTAAGCTTTTCTTTAGAATATTTTATTTCAGGATTTTTTAAAATTTCATAATAGGAGTCTATTACTTCATCATTGAGTTTTCCATTATTCACATTTTCCTTTTTTACAAAAAAGCTTAAATAATTATTACTGTGTATTATTTTTTTACCATCGATTGGCTTATTCATATCTATAAGTTTACTTAAATAATCAGCATTACAAATAAATTTAAAGTGTTCACTACTTCTATCTATTTCTTTTGTTTTTTTATCTTGTTTTATTTTTACTATATCTAATTGTCTAAATGTATTTTCATGAGGCTCAACTATTACATAATCTCCATCTACTGGTATATAAGAATCTGTTATAAAAGACTCTCCCTTTCTTTCATATATATTTTTAAAGGTATCAATGGCATCTTTAAGCATATAATACTCACCACCTTACATCCATTTGTAGTTAACAAATCCCATACCCCTTGATCCCATTTCACCAAGACCTGCACCTAATGCTAAATAAGCTATTTTTTGAGATACTTCATCATTAGCTATATTTAATGTGACTTTGTCTCCTAATATAATAATATTCTTGTACTTTATTCCAATAGGCTTTCTATTATCAAATCTTATGAAATCGTATAATGGAAAATCCTCATTAATTTTTTCACCGAAAAATTGATTATATTTTTTTATAAGATTTTCTTTTACTCTTTTTTCATATTCATTTAATGATAAATTACTTTTCCCTCTCCAATATCCTTTATCTGTTTTTATTACTACTGGTGTTAATGAATATATAGTTGAAATATATTTTTTGGGAATAACCTTTACATCAATAGTTAATGCTTTAATGAATGAAGTGTATATATTTATTAATTCAGTTTTGAAATTTTTTAATACTTTTTCATCTATAGTCCTTATTTTTACCGAATATATATTTCCGGCTTTATATACTTTATCTTTTTCTAATTTATAAGGTAATGAAAAAGTATAGTATTTATACTTATTTTCATTATGTAAAGCCAATAATTCATCATCTTTACATAGAGATTTATCAATTAATTCTGTTAATTTTTCATAAGACTTGTCCACAGTTAAATCCTTAAGAAGAAATATCTTTAGTGTTAATTCATATACGTTCATTGCCTCACCTCCATCCTCTTCATTTTTACCATTTAATATCATTTAATATAGTTTATTGTATATAATTTTGTTATAATAAAAACATATAAGGTGAATTTAACGCCAATAGTACTTTCACCTTATATAAACTATTTTCAAAACATATAAAAGTAGAACCTTTTATATGTTTTGTTTTGCATTAGATATAGAAATTAAAGTAAACGATTCATTATCTTTTTCTAAAAAAAACAAGTCTTTTTTCCTCATAAAAACAGAAAAAATTAATGTTCCAAGCATGCTTAAAATCGTTTTCTTATTCTTAAAAAACTTGATAATTATGTTTCCCAATTACTCACATCCTTTTATTGATATTATGATTGACTCTTTAGTTGTATGTTACCATTTTTGGTATTCAATGTAAATACATTATTTAAAAAAGATAGTTTGATTTCTAAGAAATTAAACTATCTTTTTATATTAGTATTATTATGCAGTTTGTTTACATTCAATTTTAATAAAATAAGATTCATTTTTAATTATTTCTTTAGTCATGATTTAATTTTCCTAAAACTGCATTTTTATTATTTAAAACAGTCTTTACATCTTATGTTATAGTTCAATTCTTAATTTTAATAAATAGATATAATGATATTTAAATACATCTCATATTATGGTTTAATCTTAATAAAACATTACCATAATATTGATAAATTATCAATAAATAGATTTTAAATATTTATTTGTTTATGACTGTCCTTAGTATTTTTTTAAGCTCATTTTTAAATATTAATTCAATTAAATCATAAATTTTAGTTGTCTATCTAAATACATTTCATGTTAATATTCAACTTAAAAGGTATCTGTGTTCAACTACATAAATAAAAAAATTTAAATATATCCTATGTTAAGGTTCAACTTTATATATTTAAGGGTTGGCTCTCCATGGTGCTCATTTAAATACATCTTATGTTAAGGTTCAACGCTTCTATAGTTACTCTGGTACCACTCATTATTATATTTAAATACATCTTATGTTAAGGTTCAACTTGTTGTGCTTCAACTTTTTTAGTAAAGCCTTGTTTATTTAAATACATCTTATGTTAAGGTTCAACTTTGGAAAGGAGCCTTCAAAAGTTGAAGTTATCAAATTTAAATACATCTTATGTTAAGGTTCAACCTAAACGAGTACATTCTTCTATGTTTCTTTTAAACATTTAAATACATCTTATGTTAAGGTTCAACCTATTAGTGTAAGAATCTCCGTGGAATTGTAATTTTATTTAAATACATCTTATGTTAAGGTTCAACTGAAACACTAGGCTTTGCCTAAGCTAGCATTGAAAAATTTAAATACATCTTATGTTAAGGTTCAACAACCTGTTGGCTCACTCCATCATCACCATATGTTATTTAAATACATCTTATGTTAAGGTTCAACCACCTAGTTCTATTTTCATACCCTCCACTGCGCTCATTTAAATACATCTTATGTTAAGGTTCAACAAAACAGAACTTGTTGAAACTCTAACAATTCCTTCATTTAAATACATCTTATGTTAAGGTTCAACTAATATTCTTTTTCAACTCCAAACAATACTATTTGTATTTAAATACATCTTATGTTAAGGTTCAACTAAGTTTATGGATACAGAATATGTTTACTTTGATGCATTTAAATACATCTTATGTTAAGGTTCAACATCTTTTATTTTTTTTATTGTATGATTATATCTTTTATTTAAATACATCTTATGTTAAGGTTCAACTGGAACATACTTAAAGATTAGATTTACTTAACTCTAATTTAAATACATCTTATGTTAAGGTTCAACCTTTGTAACATTTCTAACCCATTACCACATAGTGTATTTAAATACATCTTATGTTAAGGTTCAACCATTGAAAAATAGCCATTCTTCATTTCCCATTATACATCCAAACTATTGATTTTACTAGGTTTTATTGTTTTTTACCAGTGATTTTTCTTTTTTTAAGTTAATAAGCAAATTCTCCTTCAAACTTAGTATTTTCAAGGCATTATAAGTTTTTAGTGAATATTTCATTGGTAAAATTCATTAATTTTATATTTTTATTTTTGCCACTATTAAAAAGTAACTTCTAGATGGCACTAACCCTTTGGATAGCTTTCCTTCTTTACAAATTTTAATTATGGAATCTAACTACTATATAATCTATATATTTAAAAAATTACAGATATAAGCACAATTTTTTGTTAGTCTTTTTTCTCAACTGATAACAAAAATTTTATGTATAAATTTAAGTTGGAGATTATATCCCCATGTGCATAAAGCTAAGCCACTTTATTCCAATAAAATATTTTTCTTTTAAGCTTTTAATACATTATGTAATAATAAAGATTTTAAATAAGCTATTCATTGAAAATTGATTTAGAAACTCTTATAGATTTTTGTTTGATTTTTTCACCTAATCCAAGGACAAATTAGCCGGTGCACCAGACAAGGACGTCGCTTTTCCGGGTAGTCATAAAAATCAGATAAAAATATATTTAGAGCTTCTTTGAAATTTTCACAGACTAGCATTTTTAATTTTTTCATTATTACTTTTTAACACTACAAATTTGGGATTTCTAGGCTTAGCTTTACGCCTATGATTATATCCCTATATAATATGAATTCCTTATATAAGACTCATTACAGTATAATATTTTTATTCAGTTTCATATTAAATTTAAAAGTAATATAAAACTGAATAAACTTGCTAATTTTTTTAAAAAACATAAAAAAGAGTCGGAACTCTCTCCTCTTAATGCATATATGAATAGTGAGAGCTTAATTTTAGGAGGGTTTATTTATGTTATATGAATTAAATTTTAATGAAGTTGAGGCCATTAAAGCAAAGGTTAGTTTTGATGATGTTAGAAAATCTACTTATTCTTAATATAAAAAAAGATACACTTTATAGAAAGCTTAAAAAGCTTTGCAGAAATAAAATTCTTAAACATACTGTGTTAAGAGATAACGGAGCATATTCCTTTTATGGTTTCACAGAAATCTTTTATAGAATATTTGATGTTAAAAATAATAACAATTCTAAAAATAACCATAGTGAAAAATCTCCGGATATATCTATGGATAAAAATACCGATAGTCTTGATAATTCTTTTTCTTCTTCGGATAATTTGCAAAATAGTTGGAATTCTCCCCATAATGCTATGGATAAAGATCCTTATAATATGGATTTAGGTGATTTTATGTCCGTATCAAAGGGATTTTTTAAAGATCTTCATGGAGATAATTCCTTGATGAAAGATATATATAATATATTAAATAACATAACAATGTTATTTAATAATATAAAATCTATAAATAGATTTTATATAAATAATCAAAAAGATAATAATAATATATATAATAATATAACAACAACTACTAACAGTAGTACTAGTAGTACTTCTAATAATTTTAGTTATAATTTAAATAAGGATTTAAATCCTATAAACTCTAAAGTTTATTCTTACTACAGCGAAAACGGTTTTGGTAATCTAACTACAGATGCAATTTTAACTTTAGATAGGCTTGTAGATGATAATGACGCATTGACTGTTATAGATGCTATGGAAGAAGCAATTAGCAAAGGGAATGTTAGACTTTGCTATGTTGAAGGTATTCTTAAAAATTGGAAAATTAACGGTAAAAAAATAATGAAAAGACAATATAAAAATTCATCTTCTAACAAAGATACATTTAATAATTTTCATCAAAGGAAATATGATTTTGATAAATTAGAGAAAGAACTTTTAGGTTATGATTTTTGTTAATGCACCAGCCATAAGATTGTAAATCTAAAATTTATCCGTTTATCAATGGTAGGTAAATACACTAGATTCATTAAAGTTACAAAATTTAAATACATCTTATGTTAAGGTTCAACAAAATGTATAGAAAATTAAAAATAGGATTGGGTGTGCATTTAAATACATCTTATGTTAAGGTTCAACTTTTTGATTTTTTAATATTGAAGAATATCCATTTATAATTTAAATACATCTTATGTTAAGGTTCAACTTTTTGATTTTTTAATATTGAAGAATATCCATTTATAATTTAAATACATCTTATGTTAAGGTTCAACCTCATAATTATTTCTATTGTCTTTGTCTAAACTAGAATTTAAATACATCTTATGTTAAGGTTCAACTTCTTCATCATTAATTATTTCATCAATTAAATTTAATTTAAATACATCTTATGTTAAGGTTCAACACATTGTGCAGCTGCATATTCACCAGCAAAATACAGAATTTAAATACATCTTATGTTAAGGTTCAACTTAATAAAGTTCTCTGGCTTGTACTGGCCAACACAATTTAAATACATCTTATGTTAAGGTTCAACTTTAACCTCTTTGGATAACGCCCTTCGGGTACCCAAATTTAAATACATCTTATGTTAAGGTTCAACAGCTTTTTCTATACTAAATTCAATAGTTTCACATTCATTTAAATACATCTTATGTTAAGGTTCAACTTATATGTTAATTGATATGTTATAGCTTTATCACATTTAAATACATCTTATGTTAAGGTTCAACGAAAAGTATTGAAAAAGTTAAAAGACAATTTATTTATATTTAAATACATCTTATGTTAAGGTTCAACCATTGAAAAATAGCCATTCTTTATTTTTTATTATACATCTTAACCATTGATTTTGCTAGGTTTTATTGTTTTTTTACCAGTGATTTTTATTTTTTAAAGCAAACCAGCAAAACACCTTTTAAACTCAGTAATTTCAAAGCATTACAAGTTTTTAATGAATATTTTACTGGTAAATTCATTATTTTATCTAAAATAACATTTTATTTGTAAATTTCTCTTCAAAGGTGATTAGACCCTTATCTTCATTATTTTTTATTTTTTCAAATTCTTCTTTAAATACTACTTTAGCTTTTTCTGTATCTTTATTTATTTTTGCTTCATAGGTAGCTAATGCTCTTGCTTTTGTTATAGCTTTGCTATTTTCTATAAAACTTTTGTTGTTATCATAATATTCTTTTGCTTTTTCTATATTATCCTCTATTACTGCATAATAAAAGAATATATCATGTGTGTAGGTAAACATTGTTCCTATAAGTGGTGTTATATCATATTCACTATCAAATTCTATTATAGTTTTAATTTTTTCTTTTCCACTTTCCATATCTAAATTATGTATAGCTTTAAGATATCTATAATATTCTAAGGCAACAGAGCAATATTTTGAAGCCTTTTCTTTATTAGTATTTAGATATTTTTCATCTAATTTATTAGGTTCTACCCCTTCCTTTATTAAATATTCTAAAAGTAATAAATCTACTGCTTCATTATCTTTAACTAAAGAATATATCCAATAACCGTCATTTAACATATATTCTGATTTGTAAATTACTAAATTAAGTATAAATAACATAATTCCTACAACTGAATTTAAAGCAAATAATATATTAGTGTATGGATTATTTATAATAAAGATTAAAATTAAAGTTATAATTGAAAATATTAAATTAAAAAGCCCACCACCTAAAAACATCTTTATCATGGAATTTTTATGAAAGTTTTTACTATTTATATTTAAAACAGCTTGTCCACCATAAGCAGTACCTTTTAATTTTGTATCCTTTTTTATCTTTAACTTACCATTATCATCTCTTAAAATAGTAAATGATAATACTTTTAGCTCTTTAAACTCATATCCACTTATTACTCCTAATACTATATGTCCTATTTCATGAATTATTATATTAAATATCATAGATATAGAAGTAAAAATTACTACTAAGCATAATCTAAGAATTATTGGTATTTCAAAAACGCTTAATTTAGCTCCAGAAAAAAATCCAACTATAGCAAATAATATAATCATAATTATAATTGGTATTTTAGTTTCATATCTTTTTTTAGCCATTAAGTCCTCCTCTAAATTTTATTTTTCCTTAATACTAATCATTATATAATATATTTACAACATTATATATACAATTATTAACTTTTATATATAATGTTACTACTTTTACTATATTTTATAGAGTTCAAGTTGACTTTCCAAATTATCCATTCAAAAACTTAAATACCTAAAATAGTGAGACATGCTCAGACTCATTTAGAATTCAACACTGCATCTTGTATAAAATATTTTAAGGTTATTGAATAAATTTAAATTGGAGCTTGTTTCCCTATATTTGTTTTAGCTTTTTTAAAAGTTTTAAGCCACCTTTTCACAAAATTTTGAGAAGGTGGCTTAGTTAATTTATATTTTATACATTTTCTAATCTTATATTTTCTATTATATTTTCTTTTTTCAATTTTGAAATTGGAAAATATCCAGCTATAAGAACTATAAAGAATATTCCTATTATGGAAATTATTATTGATGTATATGGAAATACAAACTTGATATTTACTAGCATACTCATTGATTTTTGAATGCCATAGCATAAAAGTAGCCCTATAGGTATGGCTATTATAAGAGACATAACACCATAATATATACTTTCTAAATATAGTATTTTATTTAACCCTTGTGGTGTTATACCAATGGATTGTATCATAGCAAATTCTCTTTTTCTAAGAGCAATATTAGTTTGTATTGTATTTATTATGTTAGATACACCTATAAGTGTTACCACTGCTATAAATCCATTTAAAAATATCATTATACCAACCTTACTTCTATACATATATTCTTTTTCACTTGTTAAATCAATTATATTAAAGCTTGAATATTCCTGTGATATTTTTTCTAACTGCGTTTTTGTTTCTTTTGGGTTTGATGACTTTATATTTATTGAACTATTAAACTCCACAGTACTATCTTGTTTTTTAACTTCATTTAATACACTGTCAAAAACTTTATTAGAAGTTATAAGTATAGGTCCTTTTAAAACATTCTCCACACCAGTTGGAATCTCATTTGTACGAGCTACTATTTTAACTTTTACTGATACATTCTTATCCTTTTTAGTTAAAGTTATATAATCTCCAACTTTTAAATTGAACATTTCAATATCTGATATTTTCCCATTATCTATAATTTTATTTGTGAAAACTAAAATAGCACCATTATCTTTTAAAGCTTCTTCTTCATCAAAATTTCCATCAATTAATTTTTTATTAATTATATCAAATTCTTTATCCCCAACAGACATATAATTAGCACCTAAGTTTACATTTTCCTCCTTTTCAACTAACTCCTTAGCTTCATCTGTAAGGTCTGATAATTTTATAATTGAATTGCAACTTAAAAGTTTTAAATTTGAAACACGTTCAATTCCATCTACTTTGCAAATTTTATCTTTAACATCATCTTTTAAATTATCATATATAGGTATAAAAAAATCATAATTAGTTAAAGAATACATTGAGTCAAAAGCAGTAGTAAAATTACTTAACATTCCATTAAAAGTTAAGAATAATATTATACTAAATACTAAAGATGCAATAGTAACTCTATATTTTCTTTTATTTCTCTTTAAATTTTTATATGCAAATTGTCCTTCTACACCTAAAACAAGTTTTATTAATTTACCTGATTTTACTTTTCTTAATTTATAGTCTGTATTTCCTCTAATACCATCTATTATAGATACCTTTGATGCCTTTTGTGCAGGAGCTAAAGCAGAGATTAACACTGTAATAAATACAACTGTAAAACTTATTAAAATAATTTTACCACTTATAACAGTTTGCAAATTTAATGACCCTATCATTGAATCTTTTAAAAAATAATTCATAAGTTTAAAAAGTAAATTTAATGTTGCAGTTCCAAAGAAAATCCCTATTGGTATTCCAATTAAGCTCATAAGTATTCCTTCTGCAAAAACCATTTTTTTAATTTGTGATTTTGTTGCACCTACTGAAGCCAATGTTGAAAACAATTTTTTTCTTTCTACTATTGATATTGAAAAAGAATTATAAACGGTAGCTATTGTTGCAATTAATACTAAAGATCCAATTATTATTGACATAGTTAATAAAACACCGTTTAAATTTTCTGAATCACTTTGACCATAACAATCTAGTAATCTATCATTATACTCAATAGGTAATTTACCATCAATTTTTTCTATATTTAAATTCTTTGCAATACTTTCAAATTCTGCTCTTATATTTCTGTTACTTTTTAGCTTTACATATACATCATAATTTGTAGAATTATCAACGTTGTTTAAATTACTTAATGCCATAAACACATTATTACTTTTACTTTCTATTACTACACTATCTAATAGCCCTACAATTTTAAAAGTTCTATTTTCTAATTTTTTATTTTCATTTAATACATCTAAAGTTATACTATCTCCTATTTTTTTATTTCCTAACACTTTTAAAGCTTTATTAGTGATTGCTATTTCATCTTCTTTTTTAGGGAATTCTCCTTCTTTTACATTATAAGGTTGTAGTGTTTCATTAAACTTATCTACTTTGTTTATAACAATACTTTTTCCTTTTTCATTAGGAATTTCACCTATATAAGAGGTATTCCATATTAGTTCCTTTTCAACTTTTACATGATCTTTTAGAACATTAACTTTATCTCCTTTTAGATTTTTGAATATACCATAGTAATCTCCATTGTCATTAATAACATCTCTTGTCATAGTTTCTTGCATACTTACAGCTATTGTTCCTATTCCTGAAAGTAATGCTGCAGAAAGTATTATTCCTATAATAGTTACTATAGTTCTTTTCTTATTTTTTTTAATATATTTCATTGTCAGTGATAAGTAAAAGCCCATAACTATATCACCTCATCTTCACTTAATATTCCATCTTCTATTCTAACTATTCTATCTGCCTGAGATGCAACATTTAAATCATGAGTTATAAGTATTAATGATGTATTATATTTTTTAACTGTTAATTTTAAAAGCTCCATTATTTCCTTTGTACTTTTACTATCTAAGTTACCAGTAGGTTCATCAGCTAAAATTACAGAAGGTTTGTTTATAAGTGCTCTACCTATGGCTACTCTTTGTTGTTGTCCTCCTGATAGTTGATTTGGAAGATGATCTTCTCGCTCTTTAAGTCCTAATGTATTTAATATGTCTTCAAGATACTCTTTATCTATTTTTTTGCCATCTAATTCTGCTGGAAGTGTTATATTTTCCTTTGCTGTTAATACAGGAATTAGGTTGTAGAATTGAAATATGATTCCTAAATTTCTTCTTCTAAAGACTGCTAATTTCTTTTCTTTTAACGAACCTAAATTTATATCTTCAACAAAAATTTTTCCTTCAGTTGGCTTGTCTACCCCTCCTAATAAATGCAATAATGTTGATTTTCCCGAACCACTAGCACCTATTATGGCAACAAACTCTCCTTTATTTACAGAAAAATTAACATTTTTTAATGCATATACTTTATTATTATTATCTCCATATATTTTTGATAAATTTCTAGCTTTAAGTATTTCCATTTTTACAACACCCTTTCTAAAACTTAATAAGTTATTTTTTCAACTTACATTATTAAGTGTAATCCTTTAAGATTACTTTATAGTGAATATTATAGTGACAAATTAGTCACTAATCTTTATAAACTATTTTAGAAAGCTTACAATAAATTCTGCACCTTTACCTTCATGACTTTTTACATATATAGAACCATTTTGACTTTCTATTATAGTTTTAGAAAGGGCAAGTCCTATTCCAACACTATCACTCTTATTAATATTGCTACTTTTATAAAATCTTTTAAATATATTATGTAAATCTTTTTTACTAATTCCAATACCGTTATCCTTTATTTTAATTTCAGAATAAAGATTGTTTTCCTCATAATTTATAATTATAGTTCCATCTTTAGGAGTATGTTCTACAGAATTTTTCATTATATTAGTAAAGGCTTCTATAGACCATTGTGTATCCCCTATATAATAAGAATCTTCATTTCCATTTAAAATAATTTCTATATTTTTTTCCTTTATAAAAGACCATAATGAAGATTTAACTTCACTTATTAAATTTTTAATATTTATTTTTTCTTTTTTAAATTTAACTACACCTGCATCTAATCTTGAAAGTTTTAATAAACTCTTTATAAGCCATTCCATTCTTTTAAGCTGAATTTCACTATTTTCTAAAAACTCTTTTCTTATATTCCAATCCATTTTAGGGTTAATCATAAGCTCATTAAACATTATAAGTGATGTCATTGGTGTTTTTAATTGATGAGATATGTCTGCCATAGTGTCACTTAAAAACACTTTTATTCTTTTTTCTTTATCTAAATGTTCTTTTAAAATAGAGGTCATTTTAACAATATTACTTTTTAAAATACCAATATAGCCATCACTATAGGAATCTAAATTATAATTATAATTTCCCTTTATTATGCTTTCAGTAAAATTTATACCTAAATATATTTCTTTATAATAAATTTTTAGTATTATGATTATGATAATTAGAAACAACATGAATATTGTAAAAATTAAAGCCATGGTAAAAAACATATAATTTTTAAATGTATGTTTTACTATAGGTTCATTTTCAAAGTTCATATCATTATAATAACCGTATTGTTTTAACAAACTCGTTCCTTTTAAAACATGAATTTTATCTTTTTTATTATCAGAGATAGTTAATCTTACTATTGTTTCTTTCTCCATAGGATATTTATCAGAAATAGCTCCTACAAGTGCTGATTTATAATTTATAACTTCTTTTTTCATAGCATTACAAAAATATATAGACATGATTGTAGCAAAAACTGTAGATATTAAAAATACTATTAAAAATAAAGTTAAAATTTTCTTTACCTCTGGATTTTTTAAAATTTTACTCATTTATTAATCTTCACTCCTTCTACATTGCCACTTATAACCTAGTCCCCTAATAGTTATAATATATTTAGGATTAGAAGGATCATCCTCTATTTTTCTTCTTAGTCTTTTAATATAAACACTTAAAGTATTATCGTTTACAAACTCACCTGAATCATCCCATAATTTATCTAATATAACTTCTCTTGTAAGGGTTATATCAAAGTTATTTATAAATAAGAGTAAAAGTTTATACTCTGATGATGTTAAAATGATTTCTTCACCTTTTTTTAAAACCTTCATAGCTAAAGTATCTATTTTTAAATCATCAAATTTTAAAATCTTCTTTTCTTCATAATTGATTAATTTCTTTTTCCTTCTTATAACTGCATTAATTCTTGAAATAAGTTCTCTTACCCTAAAAGGTTTTGTAATATAATCATCTCCACCAATATCTAATCCCATTACTATATTAACTTCTTCATCACAAGCAGTTAAAAAAATAATACCTACATCGCTATTTCCCCTAATTTCATTGCAAAAATCATAACCATTTCCATCAGGCAAATTTATATCTAAAAGCAATAGACTATAGTTATTATCCTTTATAAAATCTCTAGCAATGTTTAAAGTCTTTGCAATATCCACATAAAAGCCTTCCTGCTCTAATGAATATTTTATTCCTAAAATTATTGAACTATCATCTTCTACAAGTAAAATTTTCTCCATAATAACCTCCATAATTTTTCAATCTTAAAAAACTGATACTTAAGGTGAAGTATATCATCTTAAATACCAGTTCTAATTTATTCTGTTAAGGATTTAAAATCCATATTTATTTTTCTAAAGTACACTTTATAACTGTACCTTTATTAACAACTTTTCCCTTAGCTATATTTTGAGATTTTACAATTCCTGTACCTTCAAATTCACCTTTTAATCCCAATTTATTTAATATTTCATTTGTTTCTGTCTCACTATAATTAGCTAAATTTGGTACTTCAACCATTTTATCAACATTGTTTAGCTTTCCTAATTTAACAATTATTTCAGTTCCTTCACTTAAAGTGTGACCTGGCTTTGGTAAAATATCTGTAATATACTCACCTTCACCATCTAATTTGTAATTTAGTCCACTTGCTTTTATTAAATCTATTCCTTCTGATTGTTTTAATCCTCTACCCTCTGGAACTATTACATCTTTACCTGTACCAGCTTTATTAGATGAATAACTAGGATTTAAAGCTAAATAATTACCAAGCTCTTCAAACAACATTTTACCTATTGGAGCTGCTGTTTGACTAGCATAATATGCTGATGAATCTGGCTCATCTACAGAAATTAAAATTGTTACTTGCGGATCATCTACTGGCATCATGCCAACATATGATGAAACATATTTTCCAGCAGCATATCCACCGTTCCCAGCTTTCTCAGCAGTTCCAGTTTTACCACCAGTCTTATATTCTTTTACATATGCACTTGTTCCACCATTAGCTTCAACTGTAGATTCAAGTTGTTTTTTTATTTCATCTAGGCTTTCTTTTTTAACACCATTATCTGTAACCGTTGCTTTATAATTTTGGTCTACTATTTTATTTCCAGACTCATCATAATGAGCTATCTCTTTCATAACATGTGGTGTTATAAGCTTTCCACCATTAACTATGGAGTTAAATGCTTGCATAAATTGCATTATAGTAACTGTATTAGTTTGTCCAAAAGAAATTGTAGCAAGATCTACATTACTTATTTGCTCAGGAGTTTTTACAATTCCTATAGCTTCACCTGGAAGATCTATTCCTGTCTTTTTACCAAAGCCAAACTGCTCTATATACTTATATAAGGTTTCCTTACCCATTTTTGCTCCAAGTTCCATGAACCCAACATTACAAGATTGTTCCATAATTTGTTCAAAAGTAAGAGGTCCATGACCGTTTCTATCCCAACAATGTATTGTTTCATTATCTATTGTTAAACTTCCGTTACATTGAAAAACATCACCGGCGTGTGCTGTTCCAGTTTCTAGTGCTGCTATAGAAGTTATAACCTTAAATATAGATCCTGGTTCAAAGGCATCATTCACTGCCCTATTTCTCCAAAGTTGTTGAAGCTCTTCACTATTTAAATCTCCGTCCCAAGGAGCATTAGGATTATAATCTGGTTTATTTGACATTCCTAAAATTTCTCCAGTATTAGGATTCATTACTATAATTGAAACTGCTTTTGCACTATTATCATCTAACGCTTTTTGTGCAGCCTTTTCTGTGAAAAGTTGAATATTTTCATCTAATGTTAATATAACATCCCTGCCATCTACCGGTTGTGTATAATCTACTGTTTCATATGGAATATTTTCATCAAAAGCATCAAGTTCATCAATTTTTATTCCTGGAACACCAGATAAATATTTATTATAGTATAATTCAACACCTGTTAATCCTTCACCATCTGAATTAGTATGTCCTAATACATGTGATGCAAAATTATTATTTGTATAGTATCTTTTAGTATCTGGAGATATTATAAACCCTATAAGACCATTTTTCTTTTGATAATCTTGAATTTTATCTGCTATTTCTTTTTCTATTCTTCTTTTTAAAATTATATTGTTTACTGGATCTCCATTAGGTAATTTAGCTGTCATCATTTTATTAACTTCATCTTTCTCCATACCTAATATACCTGCAACAGCAGAAGAAACTTCTGTCATCTTCATATTTTCTCTTTCTAAAGACTCTCTAAGTGATTTTAAATCTACGTCAACCCTGTAAACATCTACACTTACTGCTAGTTCATTTCCTTCCCTATCTAATATGCTTCCTCTTTTAGCACCTACTGTAACATTATTATTCCATTGTATAACTGCCTGATTTTTATAGTTATCACCTTTAATTATCATTACATATACTAATCTTATAAATAAATATATAAATAGAGTTATTGAAATTCCTATTATAACTAAAATTCGTTTTCTCATACTTTTCTTGTTAATCCAATTTTCTTTTGCCACTTATTCGCCCTCCATAAAAATTATTTTTCCCCCTAATTTTTAAAAGCTTGTACATAAACATACTATAGTTTCTCTAGAATTTTAACCTATACATAAATTAAGTGAAAATTTTTCATATATAAATTAAAATTAGAGTTTATGCCTCTATGTATAAAACCAAATTAACCTATAACTCTTACAACTTTTACAATTTAATTAACTGATATGCTTTACTTGGCATTTTTTTCATATACTTAAAATATTATATCATATAAGATATTTTAAATAAATTAGTAATATGTATATAATTATATTAATTTACATAAAAAAATCCTAAAATGCTTTATTAAATTCACATTTTAGGATTTTTTTTATACAAATAATTTAGCTATTAATACAAGTATAGCTGAAAATAAAGCAGTAACAGGTATAGTTAAAACCCATGTCCATACTATATTTTGAGCAACAGACCATTTTACAGATTTTATATTTTTAGATGCTCCAACACCCATAATAGTTGTTGAAATTATATGTGTTGTACTTACTGGAGCATGAAATAACGTAGCTCCTAATATTACTGTTGCCGCTCCTGTTTGAGCTGCAAAACCATTTACCGGGTTAAGCTTTGCCATTCCACTTCCCATAGTTTTTATTATTTTTTTACCACCTACGGAAGTTCCAAGAGCCATTGATAACGCGCAACTAGCTATAACCCATGTAGGAACTTTAAATTCACTTATAAATCCACCGCTTAATAAGGCCATCGTTATCATTCCCATAGATTTTTGTGCATCATTTCCTCCATGGTTTAGTGCCATAAAAGATGCTGCTACAATTTGAAGTTTTTTGAAAAATTTATTTACAACCTGTACTTTAAATGGTTTTAAAATCCAATTTAATAATACCATTATTATATATCCTGCAACAAAACCTATAACTGGAGATAAAAATAACCATAAAATTACACTATGAAAAAGATTATACCAATTAACTACATCCAGTGTATATGTATAAGCAATTCCTCCACCAACTAAGGCTCCTATAAGGGCATGTGAAGAACTGCTTGGTATTGCAAAATACCAAGTTAAAAGATTCCATGCAATAGCTGCTATTAAAACTATCATAATAACCCATTGTGGTATAGCACTATGACTTACAATATTATCACCTACTGTTTTAGCAACTGCCGTTCCCATAAAGGCTCCTATAAAGTTGAATACTGCACATAATAAAATCGCCACTTTAGGAGATAATGCTCTTGTTGAAATTGAAGTTGCTACTGCTGTAGCTGTGTCATGAAATCCATTAATAAAATCAAATATTATTACTAACACAACTATTATTGCAGTTATTAAAAATGTACTATGCATGTTTCATGACAACCCCTTCAACTATATTTGCTACATTTTCACAACTATCTAGTGTATCCTCTAACATTTGATATATTTCTTTCCACTTTATAATTGTAAGGACATCTTTTTCATTTTTAAATAACTCTGTAACTGTTTTTCTAAACAATTTATCGCCGTTTAATTCTATATTTTTTATATTTTTTATTTTTGTAGGTATATTATTCTTTTTATCCAATAATTTCATTTCATTCATTAATTCCATAATTTCTTTTGTAACATTAACAATCATGCTACATAAATTTTCAGCTTGTACATTAGATTCGTTTATATCAAACATTGTAAATCTATGCATAGTCCCACCAATTAAATCTGTAATACTTTCCAAAGATTTACTTATAGAATAAATATCTTCTCTGTCTATTGGGGTTATAAATGCTGTGTTAAGTTTTTTAATCACTTTGGACAGAATATCTTCACCTTCTTGTTCTAACTTTTCTAGTTTCTTAGCTACATTTTCTTTGTTTTTCAAATCATTTATAGCCTCACCTAAAACTAAAGCTGAATTGTATACATTTGTTGCTTGCTCACAAAACATCTTATAAAACTTTTCTTCTTTTGGGTTTAAATTGAACATTTTATCTATCTCCCTACATTTAAAAACTTTGTACTATATTGTATTATTTTGTAACATACAATTTTAGTATAATACGATATTTTACTTTTTTAAATATATTAATTATTTTTTAACATAAACTTAATATAAAACCACATTTTTATTCCATTTTAATTTATAAATTCTTTGTTATATGTTAACAGTTATGGTTAATTACTAGTGGATGTACTCCTAGTAATACTGAACATACTTTTTCTAGGGCCGGCTTTACTTAATATATATTTATTACTAAATTTTAAATTTAACTGAAAAATAATTTATGGATAATATATTTTGTTACGCCTATCCTTCTTATTACGGCTGTATATCTTGGATATAGCTTCAGTTAATTTTATATCTCAAATTCAAGATTTAATGCCTCTAATTGAAAGAAACTGACTATAGTTGTGCTTATTTTTTCTTAACTGATAACAAAAATTTGATGTATAAATTTAAGTTGGAGCTTATTTCCCTATATCCCTATATTTTATAATTAATTAAATTTGCACTTTTTTTATAAAATTCATATATAGTTAATGCAGTTATAATTGAAATACCTAAAAAAATCTTTATTAACACAATTTTGAAATCATCCATGTTACTTGACAAAATCATAGTATTAAACATTCCATGTATTAGGGCTGCTGCAAATACAGATCTTGATTTATCCCTAATATATGTAATAATTATAGATATAACAAACATTTGTAGAAAATTGATAACTACTCCTATGATAGGATTACTAGGGTATTTATATAAAATAGTAACAGGGGTATGCCATAATGCCCATATGAATCCTATTAATAAGGACAACTTAAATATTCCTAAAAATTTTAGATTATTATATAAAAATCCTCTCCATGCTACTTCTTCTATGTAGGCTGATATGGCTGCAATTGATAATCCTATTATCACATTAAATACAAATTCCTTTTGTGAAAAAATAATAGTATTAAACTTAATAATGCTAACTATGTTAATAATTAATCCCATCACCACTGGTATTAATACTCCAATAAAAAACCAAATATTAAATTTTAAAGAAACCTTAATAAAATTTTTTAAGGTATCTTTAAATATAAATTTTTCAACAATAATAATTGAAATAAGAGGAAAGGTCATTGATAATCCTATTAGATTTAAAGTTTTTGGATTTGACTTTCCACCAACTCCTTGAAGCATTATAAAAAATAAAATTGTAATTACATATGTTAACGCTACAAAAGACAATACTTTTTTGGTATTTTTGCTCATTAATAACACCTCATATATCTACATTCTATAGGTAAATAATTTAAATTTTAAAAATATAGTATGAAATCTATAAATTTGCATTTATTATATCATTATTGTTAAAATATATCAATTTTCGACATTTATGCTAATTTAACCATGTATTTTTTTATTATTTTTTAATTTTATATAATATTTTCTAATTTTAAAAATAAAAATACATGATTGACTTTAATTTTAATCAATCATGTATATAAGATTTCAATTTAGCTACTAAGTTTATTCATTTCAATACTTGGATACCTAAATAATGAGAACTTCTCTAAAACATTTTAAATTTAATACTGCATCTTGAGTAAAAATATTTTAAACTTATTAAATAAATTTAAATTTGAGTTCTTTCCCTATATAACTTTTATGTTAAGAGCACTGTCTATACTTTTCTTTAATCGCTGTACTACATCTAATATTTTTATTTTTTTTTAAATTTCCGCTTAATAAAGATTTATACTTCACATACTCAAATAATTCTTCATAGTCCAACTTGAAATATTCACTTTTTCTTGACATTAAATTTACATAAAACATTGGAAGTGTTGACTTTATTTTAGATATTATTTCCTCCATAATAATAATATCTTCATATTTTTTTAGATTATCTTCTATTATGGTATACATTTTCTTTATACCTTCATAATTATAATTATAAGCATAGGTATAGAACTCTTTTAAAATACTTATATCAGAGAACATTCTACTTGTTTTTACTATTTTTCTTTTTAAATTCTTCAATGTAGATTCTCTTTCTTTTATTAAAACTAAATTATATAAATCTTCTATATTATCTATGTTATATATAGAAAATTCTCTTAAATTATCTCTAGCAAATTCTTTTAAAATTTGTGATTTATAACTATCTTCAAAATCTATAATATTTTTTATTTGTTGTAGCTTATTTTCTATAAACAATAACTTACTTATATTTATTTCATTAATTCTTTCTAAAAAGAACTCATTACAGTTTTCATTCCAATAATTGATAAGTTTTTTCTCTATTGATTTCATTTTCATATAATTATACATTACTAAATAGTGATTTACAGTTTCTATTTTACATTTGTTTATTCTACATTTTTTTATTAGATTAAAAATAGCTATATTTTTCATCTTGCACTTTAATGTTAATTTACCATTTTCTTTTATATCTTTATATATTTCATTTAACTCTTTTTTAAAGTCCAATATTTCTATATTTTTAGGAACATATATATTCATAGAATAAATTCTTTTATTAAAAAATGCTAATTTTTTTAAAAGTTTCATTGAATTTGTATAAAAATTATTTAATTTAACTGGCACATTTTTATCTTTTTCATATTGACTAACTAAAGTTTCAAAGCCATTATTATTTAAAAACAATAATTGATTTTTGATTGAATTTAAACTATATTTTATAGTTTTTATATTAAAATTTTTATTATTAAAAATTGAATTTATATCTTCTAATTCTATATTATCTATATATTTTTTTAAAATCTTATATTCTTTTAAAGTATCAATAAATTCCTCTTCACTGGGTATATCTTTTTCTATAAGTTTTAATTTTTTTATATCTTTTATATTTTTATCTGAATATGATTTAAATAGTTCTATAAGCTTATTATATTCTTTATTAGTAATAGGATTTGTACTCTTATAATCTATAATATCTTCTACAAAATAATACTGGCACTCCTTACTTTTAACCCAACTTGCTATATCTTTTAAAGTTAAACATTTGTCATTTTTAATAGTATCAACTGCCATTATTGTTCCCCCACTTTACACCTTAGTTTTGTTTTTACAATTTTAAATTCCTATTGCATTAGTATGAATCTTAACTTAAATTTATTACTATATTTTAATTTTTAACTAACTATAGTTGTACTTATTTTTTCTTAACTGATAAGAAAAATAAATATAACTAAATAAATATTTAACAATAACAGTATATTAAATACAAATAGTTATCTATGTTTCTATTTGTATTTCATATATGTATATTTCATCAAATTATAGTATAATGTAATTTGAATTTACAAATTTTTCATTGTTTGTAAAGATGTAAATTTTTCTATACAGGAGGGAATATTATGAAAAAAACTGCTAGTTTAATGTTAGCTTTACTTGTTGCTACATCTGTTACACTTGCTGGATGTGGAGCAAACAACACTAAAAATGAAAGTAAAAATAACACAGCTACTAATCAAAGTAGTGAACAAAAAGAAGACAAAAAAGAAGATGAAAATAAAAGTGAATTTAAATATTACACTGCTGAAGAGTTAAAAAAAGCCATAGAAAACAAAGATAAAGTTGTAATGTTAGATATACAAGTTGAAGAAGAATTTAACGAACACCACATAAAAGGTGTAATCCCTACACATGCTTATCCAGTGAAAACTGATGAAGATAAAGCAAAGCTTGATAAAGTTTTAGACAAGCTTAATGAATCTAAGGATCCAATTGTTATAGTTTGTCCTGGTGGCGCTGGTGGTGCTGAAAGAACTTATGGATATCTAAAAGAAAAAGGAATTGACGAAGGAAGATTATTCATCCTTAAAGATGGTCAAAAAAACTGGCCTTATGACGAATTATTAGAGAAATAATAATTTTAAGTATCCAAGTTTTTGAATGGATAATTTTAAAAGTCAACTTAGAACCTTACAAAAACTGCCTAAAATAGAAGTTTCATTCTATTTTAGGCAGTTTTTTAAATTATATATTATAAATTTAGTATATCTTTAAAAATAACACCGTTATGAATTCTTTAATATATTTAATATTTATTTTTAAAGTTGTAATTTATCTTACTATATTTTTATTTTGAAGTCACCAAAATCAAATAAGCCACTTCCTTGATTTAATTCACCATTGTCTTCAATTTCTTTAAATCCATGTTTAATTTTTTCAACTAAATTTACATTTATATTTAACTCATTGTGAGAAGGTAATATTTTCACTATCCCCTTTAAGTTACTTATCTTATCAATTGATTTCTTAAACAATTGAGGATCCGTACTTGGATAAAACGCATATAAAGTTCCTTTATATATTAAATCGCCTGTATATAAATACCCTTTTTCTTCTTCGAATAAGCAAATATGACCTGGCGAATGTCCTGGAGTATGTATAACCCTAAGTTTTCTTGAACCAATATCTATAATATAATTATCTTCTATTATTTTAGTTGGATTACCAATGTAAACTTTATAATCTTCTATTTTAAAATCTATTGGTGGATTTTTAATAAAAGGCTCCATCATTATATTTTTACAAACTACACTATTAGGAATGGGAATACCCTTGCTTAGCCATTCTGCATCCTGTTTATGAACATAAATATGATTAAAGAATTTATGTCCTCCTATATGATCCCAGTGCACATGAGTTGTAATAACTATAATAGGCAAATTAGTCAATTTATCAACTTCTTTTTTTATATTTCCTATACCTAATCCAGTGTCAATTAAAAGTGCATATTCCTTTCCTATTAGCAAATATGAATGTACCTTTTCCCAATGACCATACTCACTTATTGAGTAGGTATTCTCATCTATATTTTCAATTGTAAACCATTCTTCCATGTTTCCTCACTCCATATTAAAACTTATTATAAAATGTTGTAGTGTTGCAATCATATGCATAACACTAATACACCAATAAAATATCATATATAAATTATACATTATCTTCTCTTAATAAGTACCATATATGGAAATAAATTTAAAAAGAGTTACCATAATAAAATATTTTTAATATGGTAACTCTTTAAAATTAATAATATTAACGATATGGTATTTGAGATTTTACTATAGTTATATCTTCTTTTTCCCCTTTACTATCTAGGTACAATTGATGTAATTCTAATAATCTTTCAAGACCCTTTTGAGCAAGTTCTATATTGGTTTTAGGACCAATAGTTATGGATGTTATGGGAATTTCCCATTTACCATCTTTGTTTATAAACTTAATCTCTATATAAGGTATAATTACACCATTTCTATTAGTAAATTTAATAACTCTATCATAACTATCTTTATTTAAAGTAAAAACAAGCCTATATTCTTCTTCCTGTTTAAATCCAGGATGTTTAAATATATTTATATAGTAAAGTATTTTTGATAAAACATCTTCTTTAATAATTTTTCTTTCTTCTTCTGTTAAATTGAAACTTTTATCTAAAGATTGGTTCAGTATTAATATTAAACTTTTTAAAATTTCCTTTTGTTCTACAGTATCATATATAACTTTTCCAAAAGCTTCATGATAAAATGCATTGTTTCCTTTTGGAGTAATGCTTTTATTATTTGCAATTATATATTTTTTAAAATTTTCTTTTGAACCTACTATATTTTTTAAATCAACTTCAATGTTATATCCCTCAAAGTTAGTATAGTTTCCCCAAAGTCCTATTGAATCATTATTTAAAGAAAAACTTAAAATAAATTTATATTTTAATGAATCAACTAGTAGTTTTTTTAAAGTCTTTATGTCTATAACTCCATTGTCAATAGTTTTATATATTTCTTCTATAATATCTATACTATATAATATTTCTTCTCTGTCATTTAAAAATTCACTATTAGTAACCATTAATGATTTTTGGGTTAAAATTTGGTATAAAGCACTAATATTAGTATAATGATATACTTTTTTATCAATGTCTATATCACTTGATATATTGTACTTTAAAAGTTTATTTTTTAATAAAGCATAATTCTTGCTAATAATACCACCTACTTTTTTACATGATAAAGAGGCTTATTATTTCCATTGCCTTATAATAGTATATGTAATCTTTCATTTACTATATATATTTTTTTAAAATATAATAAATTTTATAAATTACCTTTAAATATATCCAAATGTATCTTGTAATTATTAGAAGATATCATTTTTTTATAGTACATTTTATCCTCATTCATATTTTTATCCTGTTGTGGTGCTACAAATACTTTACATTTATTACAACTATATATTGTATCAATACGTTTTATCCCTTCATATGTAGAAAGTTCAAAGGGTCTGTTATCTGCAAAATTAATACTGTTCATATGTTCTTTACAGAATGGACATTGATAACCACTCTCTGATTTATTTATCTCTAAATCAATTAAAGCAAAAGGTCCTAGATTATTTTTTAAACTATCTTCAAGTTCTCTACCATATATCTCATCTTCAATCCAACTATGATATTTACTAAAATAATCTATAGCTACTAACCATTCTTCTTTATAATCTATTTTACTTTCCTTTATAATAGGTTTTAAACTTTCTTTAAACATTGTTGGATTATACATTTCTAAAAATACTAACATAATTTTTTCATCTATTTTATTTAATACATCTTTATTATAATGCTTTAATATTGTAGCTAAAACATACTCATAACAACACTTTTCACCAAAAGTAACAGAAAACTCACCAATTTTATAGAATCTATTATAGCTTTGAATAGCTATAAGTTTTATATCATCTTTTTTTAAAGCTTTACATATAGTTAAAAAACTTTTTTTACTTTTTAAATTATATTCAGCCATTAAGGCACATCCCTTCTAAAATTTATACTGGATTTCTAATAAAAATTATTTTTATATGAAGTCATATTTAAAATTATAACAAATTTATGAATTTTTTTATATAGTCTAATTTTAAAACATTATCTACACTTAATAAAAAGAAAAATAACTAGTTTAATCTTTAAGGACTAAACTAGTTATTTATTTCAATAAATTTTATCATTTTAAATTGTAGTTATTTCAAATCATATATTTTTTTATACATATTATAATTCTTATTAACTTTTTCTACATAGTTTTTAGTTTCTTTGAATGGTATAGCATGAAGATTTTCTCCGTCTTTAGAATAATTATCATCTTTTAACCATTTTTGAACATTACCTCTTCCACCATTATATGCTGCAAGCATAAGGTCTAAATCTCCTTCAAATTCAGTGCTAAGATTATTAAGATACCAACATCCCATTTTTATATTGGTTTCAGGGTCATACAAAGCATCATAAGTTATTTCCCCCATTCCACTTTGGGATGCGATCCAATCAGCAGTATCAGGCATTATTTGCATTAATCCATAAGCACCTCTATGAGAGACTGCCTTGTTTTCAAATTTACTTTCTGCTTTAATGACTGCCGCTACTAAATTAGGATCAACGCTATATTCTCTTGAATAGGTTATTATGTAACCTTCATACTGTAGAGGATACATATTTTTTAATATAGCATCGTGATTAAAGACTAAGATAATTACTAAAGCTATCAAAGCTAACTTAATTAATGCTTTAAATTTTCTCATTTTTCCCCCTTAGTAATATATCATTTAAGATATGTGCTAATTGACTTTTAGTAAAATCTAAATCTTTACTATTGTCAATTACATAATCTGCGTATTGGATTTTTTCTTCTAGTGAAAGTTGATTTCTTATCCTCTTTAAAACCTCTTCTTTAGATTGTAAATCTCTTTTTATTACCCTTAGAATTTGAGTTTTTTCATCAACCATAACTAGAATAACATAATCCATATAAATTTGCAGATTATTTTCTATTAATGTTGGTGCATCGACTATTGCAATTTCTTCCATATTTTCTCTGCACTTTTTTATTTTATCAAATATTTCTCTTTTTATATAGGGTATTATGATATTTTCTAAAGTTTTTTTTAATATTTCACTAGAAAATACATATTGTCCTAACTTTTTTCTATTTAAAGAACCATCTTCATAAAAATATTCTTCTCCGAATTCATTTTTTATCTTTAAAAGAATTTCTGGATAAATATTTAAAACTTCCCTTGAGATTTTATCGGCATCAATTATACTTATATCTTGTTCCATTATCATTTTAGATATTGTACTTTTTCCACTTCCTATACCACCTGTAAGTCCTACTACTATAGTATTACTTTGTGTCATACCATGTATTTCCTGTATTTATGTCTACTTCTAGGGGGACATTTAAAGTTAAAACTTCTTCCATTGATTTTTTTACAAGTTCTTTTATATCATCAAGTTCATCTTTATATACATTTAATATAAGTTCATCATGAACCTGAAGTATAAGTGTACTTTTAAAGTTTCCTTTTTTAAGCTCATTGTTCACCTTAACCATTGCAACTTTTATTATATCTGCTGCACTACCTTGTATTGGTGCATTCATTGCTAATCTTTTACCTAATGCTTTAAGTATTTTGTTAGAAGATAATATTTCTGGTATAAATCTTCTTCTATTTAAAATTGTTGTAACATAACTTGTTTTTTCTGCCTCATCAACTATGTTATCTATATAATCCTTTACCTTTGGGTATCTAGAAAGATAAGTTTCTATATATTCTTTAGCTTCTTTTCTTGTTATACCTAAATCTTGAGAAAGACTGAAATCTCCTATACCATATACAATTCCAAAATTTACGGCCTTTGCATTACTTCTCATTGTTTTAGTAACTTCATCTACACTTACATTAAAGACTTCTGATGCAGTTATAGTATGAATATCATTGTGCTTTTTAAAGGCGTTTATTAAATTATCATCCTGTGAAATATGTGCAAGAACCCTTAGTTCTATTTGAGAATAATCTGCAGATAGTAATACAGATTCATCATTATGTGAAATAAATGCCTTTCTTATTTTTCTACCCATTTCGTATTTTATAGGTATATTTTGAAGATTAGGCTCTGTACTTGAAAGCCTTCCTGTTGTAGTAACTGTTTGATTAAAGCTAGAATGAATTTTATCATCTACGTCTATTACAGGCTTTAATCCTTCTACGTAAGTAGAATAAATTTTTGAAAGTTGTCTGTAATAAGTTATTTTGTTTATTATTGGATGCTTATCTTTTAAAGCTTCTAAAACTTCTGCATTTGTAGAATATCCTGTTTTAGTTTTTTTAATTATAGGTAAATCCAATTTTTCAAATAATATCTTTCCAAGCTGTTTTGGAGAATTTATATTAAACTCTTCCCCTGCAAGACCATAAATTTCACTTGTATAGCTGTCTAATTCTCCCTTAAATGCTACTCCAAGATCTTCAAGGGTAGTTCTATCTATCTTAAAACCTTCCTTTTCCATATCAGCAATAGCTTTAGTTAATGGCTGTTCTATATCGTATAATAGTTCTTGCATATTTAACTGTTCAATTTTTTCTTTTTCTAATTCATATATTCTTTCTAGTTTAGAAAGTAAAGTTATTTGTAATTTATCTTCATCTTCTGATTCAACAGTTTCCATTAAAAGATTAGATGATAAAGTTTTTAAACTATATTCGGACTTTGATGAATCTATTAAGTAAGCTGCAATCTCTGTGTCAAATTCTAATGATTTAAGCTCTATACCATCCTTTTGTAAAACTTTATAAAGATTTTTAACATTATGAGATACTTTTTCTATTTTCTCATTTTCAAAGAACTCTTTTAAAACTTTTAAAGTTTCCTCTAGATTCTCTTCCTTTATAGTCTTTATATTTATTACATAATATTTATTATCAAAACGCATATATAATTTTTCTAAATATATTTTAGAGAAAACATTCTCATCTTTTATATTAAATGTAAAAAATGCTTTTTCACTATTTATAGTTAATAATTTTTTTAATTCATCTATGTTTTCTATTAATTCAAATTCTATATCACAGTTATTTTCTTTGCTGCAATTTCCATCTTCTTTGTTTAATCTATCTATATGAGCTTTAAACTTTAATTTAAAGAAAAGTTCTTTTAATCCATTTGTATCATACTCTTTTTTAGATTTTATTTCATCCATATTAATATCAATAGGAGCATTTTTTACAATAGTAGCTAACTTCTTGCTAAATATAGCTTGCTCGCTATTTTCAAGTAAATTTTCTTTAAGTTTTTTACCACTTACCTTATCTAAATTTTGAAGAAGATTTTCAATACTTTTAAATTCTTTTATAAGTTTAAAAGCTGTTTTTTCCCCAACTCCAGGAACACCTGGTATGTTATCCGATTTATCCCCCATAAGTCCTTTTACATCTATAAATTCTTCTGGAGTTACGCCATATTCTTCTATCATTCTTTTTTCATCATAAATTTCTTTTTCGGTTACGCCTTTTTTATTTATAACAACCTTTATATTTTCAGTTGCAAGTTGAAGAGCATCTTTATCTCCTGTAACTATATATACTTCCATACCTTCTTTTTCAACATATGTAGCTAATGTCCCTATTAAATCGTCTGCTTCAAAACCATCTAACTCAAAAATATTTATTGCCATTTTATTAAGCATATCTTTAACAATTGGAAATTGCATTCTAAGTTCATCTGGCATAGTTTTACGACCAGCTTTATAATCTTGAAAGCTTTCATGTCTAAAGGTTGGTTTAGACCTATCAAAAGTAGCTACTATATAGTCCGGCTCTATTTCATCTATCATTTTAAATAGCATATTAGAAAATCCATATATAGCACCTGTAAATAATCCTTCCGAATTACTTAAATTAGGCATAGCATAAAATGCTCTATACATTAAACTATGACCATCTAAAATAAGCATTTTTTCTTTACTCATATAATCACCTCATATTTCTATATTAGGAATAATCAAATAAATAATAAATGAATATTTTTGCCTATTTATTCCAAATACTTCATTGGAAAAATCCAGACATACAACTACTATCTCTGAATTTCATCTTCTTTTTTTCTTATAAATATGACTAAAATTTTCAATCTCTTATCTCTTTTCATATGCCTTAAAGTTTTTGTATGTTATCCTTTAATTTGTTAAAATCATCCTGTTGATATACTTTTAATATTTCTTTTAATATTTCAAATGCAACAATGTTTTCAATTACAATTGATGCTGGTACAACACCACAAACATCTGAACGTTCATAACGAGTAGTTACATTAGTATTTTCTTTTAAGTTTACAGATTGTAACGGTAGTTTTACAGATGGGATTGGTTTCATATAAGCTGTTAATTTTATATTTTCACCGTTAGAGACTCCAGCTTCTATTCCTCCACCATTATTGGAAGCCCTTTTTAGTTTTTTATTTTCAAAGTACATTTCATCTAAAAATTCACTACCAAAAACTTTATCTTTATTTAATATATCCCCTATTTCAACAGCTTTAATTCCTTGCAAAGACATAATTGCCATTGATAAAATGCCATCAAGTTTTCTATCATAGTGGACATAACTTCCAAGTCCTAGTGGAACACCTTTTACTTCAACCTTTATACTACCACCTACAGTATCCCCTTTATCTTTACAATAGTCTATAAGTTTTTTCATTTTTATTTCAGTTGTTTTATCAAACACCCTAACATCGCTATTATTTATTCTTTCATATACTCTATTATCGAATAAATCCATATTACTGTCTTTATAAGGACCAATAGAGTTAACTTTACTTCTTATTTCAATACCAAGTTCTAAAAGCATATTTTTGCATACGGCACCAACAGCTGTTCTTATAGCAGTTTCCCTTGCAGAACTTCGCTCTATAGTATCTCTTATATCTGTAGTATTATATTTAAAATAACCAACTAAATCACCATGTCCTGGTCTTGGAATTACTATTTTTTCCTCATCCTTTGTCTCATTTTCCATAAATTCTTTCCAATTTTCATAGTCTTTATTAAAGATTATGATAGACATTGGATTTCCTGTTGTCTTATTGCCTCTTAATCCTGACCAAATTTCCGCTTTATCCTTCTCAATTTTCATTCTGTTGCCACGACCATAGCCACATTGTCTTCTAGAAAGTTCATTATTTACAAAATCTAAATCTAAACAAAAATTAGCTGGCAGTCCTTCTAATATTGCTACCAAAGCTTTTCCATGGGATTCTCCACTATCTAAAAACCTAAGCATATAACTCTCCTTAATATGTAATTTATGACCTTAATATTTACGTTTCATAAAAATTCCTTTAGTTCTTTATTATAACATTAGTTTACCTTATTAACAATAAATCTATAGCCATAGAAAACATCTAGATAAAAAATAAAAACTATGTCAAAACTTTAATTTTATTTTGACATAGTCTATAGAGAAACACGCTCCTCTTCAAATTTATTCAATAACTCTAAAATATTTTCATTTTACTTTTTACTTATTTATAGCCATAAAAATTTTAAATGAAATAATCCTATAATCTTTTTAATAACATATAAATATCTTTACTGATTGTATACTACCATCCTCTATTAGCATATAAACTGTTTTCCGGAATTTCTCTTATATCAAGACTATCCATTGCCGTTCCTAAATCCTCTGATATTTGAGCAAGAATTTCTGGCTTATTGTAATATTTTACTGCTTTTACTATAGCTTCTGCTCTTTTTTCTGGATTAGAAGATTTAAATATTCCAGATCCTACAAAAACTCCATCACAACCAAGTTGCATCATAAGTGCTGCATCTGCTGGTGTAGCTATACCACCTGCTGCAAAATTAACAACTGGTAACTTTCCATTTTCATAAACATATTCTATTAAATCAAAAGGTGCTCCCATGTCTTTGGCAATTGTCATCAGTTGTTCCCTTGTAGCACTTTTTACTTTTTTTATATCATCTGTAACTTGTCTCATATGTCTAACTGCTTCCACTACATTACCTGTTCCAGCTTCACCCTTAGTTCTTATCATTAGGGCTCCTTCTCCTATTCTTCTCAAAGCTTCTCCAAGATTTCTTGCACCACATACAAATGGAATATTAAAAGCTTTTTTATCTATATGAAAATCTTCATCTGCTGGTGTTAAAACTTCACTTTCATCTATATAATCTATTTGTATCGCTTCTAAAATTTGAGCTTCAACAAAGTGTCCTATTCTTACTTTTGCCATTACAGGAATAGATACTGCTTTTTTTATTTCTCTTATCATTTTAGGATCAGACATTCTTGCAACTCCACCTTGTTTTCTTATGTCTGATGGAACACGTTCTAAAGCCATCACTGCAACAGCTCCTGCTTTTTCAGCTATTTTAGCCTGCTCTACATTTACAACATCCATAATTACTCCGCCTTTTAACATTTCGGCAATATTTTTCTTTGATTCATATTTGTTCCCCATAATATCTCCCCTTTACAAAACTAAAATATTAATATATAATAAGTGTAACGATACAATTTGTTTTTATTTATAGATATATGTACTAAAAATATATTTTGTATCGTTTAAACAATTAAATTATTGCATACAATTTTAAGGTTGTCAATACAATTTTAAGATTTATAATACAATTTTCGAAAGGAATGTTTTTAATGGATACTTTATCGATACAATTGGATAAAAATTGTAGCGTTCCAATGTATATGCAAATTGCTAATAGTATAGAAAAACTTATAGATAAAAATGAACTATCTATTGGTGATAAGCTTCCACCTATACGTAAATTAGCTACAAAACTTGATGTAAATAATGTAACTATAGTAAATGCATATAAGCATTTAGAAGTTAATGATTATGTTACTGCTGTTAAAGGTAGTGGATATTATATCAAAGATAAAAAATTTAAAAAAATTGTACCGAGCGATACTACAAAAAAATATTTTTCACCGATACAAAATGATGACTACGATTATGAATACGAAAATATAAAACTTATGACTAGTGGCCAAATTGAAATTTCTGAAAATGCAATTAACTTTGCTAGTGCTACGCCAGACCCTAGCATATTTCCTGTAGATATATTTAAAAGTGCATTAAACGAAGTTCTTGATAGAGATAAAGGCTTTGCATTCGGATATCAAGAAAGTAATGGCTATGAACCTTTACGCGAAGCTCTTTCTGATTATTTATTAAGATCAAATTCAATAAAGGTTCCATCAGATTTTATACAAATAGTTTCTGGTGCGCAACAAGGTATTGATATTATTGGAAAATGCCTTTTAAACCCTGGTGATTATGTTATAACTGAAAATCCTACTTATAGTGGCGCTGTTTCTGTTTTTAAATCTAGAGACGCTCAAATTGTAGGAGTACCAATGTTACAGGATGGTATAGATACTGATATTTTAGAAGAAAATGTAAAGAAATATCATCCAAAACTTGTGTATCTTATGACTAAATTTCAAAATCCAACTACAATATCTTATAGTGAAGAAAAACTATACAAAATTTTAAAAATGGCTGATAAATATAATTTTTATATAGTTGAAGATGATTCATTAGCAGGTCTTTCATTTTCTAACCTTTCTATGAATACAACTTTAAAATCATTAGATACAAATGACCGTGTAATATATGTAAAAAGTTTCTCTAAACTTTTAATGCCAGGTTTAAGAATAGGTTTTGTAACTTGTCCTGAAATAATTGTTGATAAATTTATGATGGCTAAACACACAACTGATATTTCTTCATCTGGTTTAATACAAAGGGCACTTCATATATATTTTGAAAAAGGACAATGGGAAAATCATTTATCTTATATGAAAAATATTTATAAAAGTAAATATGATGCAATGGTATATGAACTTAATAAACTTGAAAAGTATGGTATAACTTTTTTTAAACCACAGGGTGGACTTAATTTTTGGTTAACGCTGCCTAAAGAATTAGATGCAACAAAACTCTATTTAGAATGTGCAAAAAAAGATGTGCTTTTAGTACCAGGTAAAATATTTTATACTTCCAAATGTGATAATATGAATAAGACTATAAGAATTAGTTTTGCTGGCACTAATGTAGATGAAATAAAAGCAGGTGTTGCAATTATAAATGATATAGCCTCAAAACTTATTAACAAAACCACTAAAAAAACTTACTTAACACCAATGATTTAAAGATTTAAAGGGATAACTTAAAGTTTAGCATAAATTTTAAGTTATTCTTTTTAAAAATAAAAAAATATATGATTATTATTAAATTTAAACAATCATATATTTTCATAAAGTTTAAAATTCCAACATATCTTTTTTTTCATATATAGCATCTATAAAAATCCTAACAATATCCGGATCAAATTGAGAACCACTACATCTTTTCAATTCTTCAATTGCCTCCTTATAATCTTTCTTTTTTCCATATGGTCTGTTTGATGTCATAGCATCAAAACTATCAATTACCGTCAATACTCTAGATAAATAGGGTATTTCTTCTCCTTTTAATTTACTTGGATAACCATTTCCATCATACCTTTCATGATGATGCAATATTATTTCAGATATATCCTTTAATGGATTAATTTGGCTTATAAGCTCAGCACCTTTTATGGGATGTTCCTTTATAATATTCCACTCCTTCTCATTTAAAGTGGACTTTTTAGTTAATATATCTTTATCAATATGAATTTTTCCTACATCATGAAGATAAGCTGAATATACTAATGTTTTTATATCATTATTACTTAATTTGATTTTATCACCTATTAATTTAGTGTAAAAAACCATTCTTTCACAATGACCATAGGTATACTTATCCTTAGAATTTATAACACTTATCAATGTTTTTATAGAAGTTATTTTCTCAGCATCCTCTTTACATACATTAAAATTAATTCCTTCAAAAATACACTCATAAAACTCTGTTCTATTTCTACTTAAAAATTTAGCTCTGTATAAAGCATCATCAGCGGTTTTAATAAGTTCTTCTGCATCATCAGCTTTAGACGGATATAAAGAAACCCCTATTGACACTGTAAGTTTACCTTTAGGTTGATTTTCTTCCCCATAAAACTTATATTTTTCAATAATTTTTCTTATGTCTTCAGCAATCTTTATAAGTTCACATTCATCTATTGAAGGTAGAATAATTGAAAATTCTTCACCGCCATATCTTGAAACTATATCACATTTTCTAACATTTTGTTCTAATAGTTTTGCCACCTTAAAAAGAACCTTGTCTCCATTTTGGTGGCCATAAAGATCATTATAATTTTTAAAGAAATCTATATCTAAAAATATAATACCAACAGAATCCTTAGCTTCTTTTGCTATTTTTATTTGTTCTCGTATTTTATCTTGAAAATATCTATGATTATATACATTTGTTAATCCATCTTTGTTAATTGCTTTTTCTAACTCTTTGATGTGTTCTTTTTCTATTTTTACATAATAACCAAGGGGCCAAGCAGTTAACATAAAAATACCACTTAATATTAAATCCCTTTGAAAATATTGATTAACACTTTTATTAGGTCCACATATTAAATCTAATGCTAATATTAAGATGGATGAACTAGCCGCTATAAGCAACCCATGATTCATGCCACACTGTATGGTAGAGGTTATAATTATAAATAGAAATATTAATTTATATTCACTAGTATAACCACCTGAAACAATTATACAAAAGAATAATAATACTACAAAAATCATATTTTCAATTATATGTATTTTCTTATGACTTTTTTCACAATATCTCCTGCTAATTGAAAATGTCCAAAGTGTATAAATACCTGTTAATAAAAGAATAGGAAGCATAAAACATATAAAATCTATATTATTGTATATAAACATATCTAAGTATCCATTTTTTTGAAACATCACATCAAAAAATATTATAGTAACAAAAAATAATGATGCTATTTTTACTATAGATACAATATCATTGATTTGTTTTATCTTTACTTTTTCACTATCTTTCATAGAATTTACCCTTTTTTACTTAATTTTTAAAATAAAGACCGGATAAACCGATCTTTATTTCCTATTCATCTCTTAAACTTTTAGGTTCTTCTGGTTGATAAAATGCCCAGTAACATGCTGCTGATGCTACTGTTGAAGCTACAACTGTCATAGCTGTTGCTACTAACATTAATATTTTGTTTCTAGATTTTCTCATAAAATTCCCCTCCCTTATATGGCATATTAAATTAAATAATAAATTAATTTACTTGTTTCTTTTGTAATTATAATCTACTATCTTTTTTCACATGCCTCATAACTAATTATATTACTTAAAAAATCATCTAATTTACTTAACAAAAGATGTCCTATTTTAGTAAGCGTAAAAACTTGCCATAACATCCCACTACAAATACATAAAGAATAAACCATTAAATCATAGCTTTCCCATATGTAATATGCTATAAGATTTAATATGACTAAAACTAAATATACACTAATTGTTATTATAGATTTTCTTTTAAGTTTTAAGCGTTTTTTTGTATTTTTTATAGGTTTTTTTATACTATCTACCGGCGCTAACTTATATACTAACATATAAGATATTAAAAATGCTATTACTCCAAAAAATATAACTACATATAATGTTATATTAATATTTTTTATAATCAAAGAACAAATTATAGGCACTAAAGTTCCTACTATTGCGCATATTCCTGGAGTACTTGCATGAATTCCACCAGAAGATTTTCTTAAAATAGCTATAGAAAATGATATTATTAATGCTTCTACAAGTACATGAAAAATGAATCCTACTATAATTACTAATAAAATACAAAATATACTTTGAAAGAATGCAAACATACCATACGCTATAACATCTTTTTTTTCATCATCTAAATCTAATTTTATTGCCATCCATTTAGAGATTGCATTTACTATTTTAAGCATAATTTAAAACTCTTCACTTTCCCTTCCAAATCCATACCTTATTAAACTTATTAAAGCAATGAAAATTACCAAAGATGGTAAACCATACATAACTTTCATATAACTATCATTAAAAATGTAAACTATATTTTTATTTAAAATGTTTTTAATAAATAATATATTAAGACCTTCACTAAAAAATTGAAGTATAGATAGTTTAATTGCTATCTTAACACTTGAAATCACATCTATATTATTCAAGATATGGCTTATCACCACTAATATAAGTATATTTAAAATAGTATGAACTCCAAAATTTATAGGCAATTTCCTTATAATGTATATACAAATAACCAATACTATATTAGAATTTATATAATTTTTCATATTAAATTCTGTTCTTGAAAATGTATACATGCCAAATAAAATTATAAGACTTTCAGGCAATACTCTGCACACTATTTCTAAAAAAGATAAACTAAGCATCTTTTTTTACACCTCCATATATACAGGAATTTCTCATTTGTTTGTTTAAAAGTATAAAATTTAATCCTAAAATCTTATTATATTTATTTTATATTACTTTTAATGAACTATTTTCGTCTTGTTCTTGTTTTTTACTTTCCAACTTAATAGAAGTGTAAATTATAATAAATACATAAGCACGAATTAATATATCTCCTATGCTTAAAACACTGTATCCTAAATCAAAGATATCTGTTAAAAAAATCACACTACTATTTTCATCACCTAATATATGTATATCTTTAACTATATTAAAAGCTTCCTTTGTAGCATACCCAGTTTTATATGATAAAGTTGGAAACACAGGCATCTTACCATTATTTTTTAATATAGCTATTTTATTCAAAAAACTACCTATAAAGATAAATACAGACCCTATAATAGCTTGTACATATTCTTTATATTTTAAAATTAAAAATATATAGGACATTAAATAAATTGTCTTTATATTTTTAAAATAAATTATAGTATGATAATTTCCACGAAAAATATTAATTTGTAATATAAAACAAATTATTTCTAAGAATATCGGAGGATATATCTGCCAAGTTTTAAATATAGGCTTTATTTTATACCCTTTTATTTTTCCAATTAAAAAAGCTAAAAAAATAGTTTCTATCATAAATTCTCCCTAATAAAATAATTCTATAGCGTTTCATGTATTATAATAACATATTTTTTTTACTATTTGCAAATATATTTTACAAATTATTGTTTATTTTAACATTTTTTATAATATTTATTAACAAAATGTAAACATTTACTATATTCCCTTTATTTTATTTTTTTTCCAGTTAAAATAGAGTTAATACTATAACCTAAAAGGAGAGTGATGCATATGTGGAGGGGTACTTACAATTTCTTAAGCAGATTTAAGGCCTCCTAATATGTGAAGTATTATCTTAAATTGCTTTAGAATTTAATTTTATAAGTAATAATGACAAAAAAAATAATTTTACAGTTAAGGAGTTTAAGATATGAATATAGTTGATATAAAAGAAAGAAATGCAAATGAAAAAGGTAAAAAAGTAAGAGCACATGGAGAAGTTCCTGGAATAATATTTGGGAAATGTTTAGAAACAAATATACCAGTTAAAATTGACAATTCTACATTAATTAAATTACTTAGATCAAATTCTGAAGGTTCAATAATAAAACTTAATCTTAATGGAACTTCAAAACTTTGTGTCGTTAAGAAAGTTGATAAAGATGCAGTGTCAGGAAAAATATTGCACGTTGAGTTCCAACAAGTTGTTGAAAAAGAGATAATTAAATTAAAACTTTCAGTAAGTCTTAAAGGTCATGAAAACCTTGCCTTAAAGAGATTAGTTGTAGAAAACTTCTTAAATGAAGTTGAACTTCAAGGTGAAGTTGAAAAGATACCTGAATTTATAGAGTTATATGTTGGCGATAAAGAATATAACGATAAAATTTATGTAAAAGATATACCTCTTCCTGAAGGTGTTAAATTTATAACTGAACCAGAAACTTTACTAGCTATAGTTAACTAAAACTTGAGACTGTATAAAATACAGTCTCTTTATTTTTTTAAATTTCCATTATAATAGGTAAAATTGTAGGTCTTCTTTTAGTCTTTTCGTATATTAGTGTCTCAACTGCTCTTTTCATATTAGATTTTAAAAGATACCACTCAATTATTTGATTTTCTAGTGCATATTCTAATTCTTTCTTAGCAACCTCTTTTACTTTACCTATTAACTCTTCTGACTCTTTTACATAAACAAATCCACGAGTTATGACATCTGGACCTGAAATTAGTGTATAACTTTCTCTTTCTATTGCAACAACAATAGTCACCATTCCCTCTTGTGCTAAATGTCTTCTGTCTCTAAGCACTATATTTCCTACATCACCTACACCAAGACCATCCACTAGTATATTCCCTGTTTTAACTTTTCCACATAATTTTGCATTATCTTTTGTTGCTTCGAAGACACTACCATTTTCCAATATAAATATTTTATTTTCTTCCATACCTAAGCTTTCTGCTAAATCTTTATGGTGTTTTAAATGTCTATATTCTCCATGTATTGGTATGAAATATTTAGGCTGTACTAATCTATGCATCAATTTTAATTCTTCCCTAAAAGCATGACCTGATACGTGTACTTCTTCTAAAGCCTCGTATATTACATCTGCCCCTTTTTTAAATAACTGATTAATAACCCTTGATATTAATTTTTCATTACCTGGAATTGGTGATGCAGATATAATAAATAAATCCTTTGGTTCTACTTTGATTTTTTTATGAGTAGAAAAAGCTATTCGTGCCAATCCTGCCATTGGTTCTCCTTGACTTCCTGTAGTTACTATAGTAACTTTATCATTATCCATTCCAGCAATTTCATCAACTTCTATAACAAAATCATCTGGTATGTGTAAATATCCTAACTCCCTTGCAACTTCTGATATACTCTCCATACTTCTTCCACTAAAAGCAACTTTTCGTCCATGTTTGATAGATGAGTTTATTATTTGTTGCATTCTATGAATATTAGACGCAAATGTAGCTACAATTACACGGCCATCAGCTTTAGAAAATATTTTATTTAAAGTTTCTCCAATGGATTTTTCTGATATAGTATGGCCACCTCTCTCTGCATTAGTACTATCGGCCATTAAAAGCAATACACCTTCTTTTCCTATCTCAGATATTCTTTGTAAATCCATAAATAATCCATCAATTGGTGTGTAATCTATTTTGAAATCACCAGTATGAAGTATTGTTCCAAGTGGAGTATGAATTGCTATGGCACAAGAATCTGCAATACTATGAGTTGTTCTTATAAATTCTATTGCTAAATTTTCAAGTTTTATAATATTACCAGGAGCAACTACATTTAATTTATATTCAAACTTTAAATTACTGTCTTTTAGCTTTTTTTCAATTATTCCTAAAGTTAATTTACTACCATATACAGGTACATTTATTTGTTTTAATATATAAGGTAGTGAACCTATATGATCTTCATGACCATGGGTTATAAAAATTCCCTTTACCTTTTCTTTATTGTTAAGTAAATAAGTAACATCTGGTATTATTAAATCTACACCATACATTTCTTCATCTGGAAATGCTGCTCCACAATCTATAACTATAATTTCTTCTTTATATTCTATAGCTGTAATATTTTTTCCTATTTCCCCTAAACCACCTAGTGGAATAACTTTTAATTTTTCTTCAATTGACACTAAAAACCCTCCTTATCTGTAATGTTTAAAATTATTATTCCTATATAGGTATAAATTAATTCTAAAACAAAAAAATAACCTAAATAAATATAAAAAAGCTATACAGAAGTAAGTTATAAAATTACATTCTTGTACAGCCTCTTTACATCTATAATTTTCTAAGTTATATCTTAAGCAATTAAATAGTTAATTAAGTTGATTTTCCATTTTAGTCAATGTTTTTTTATAAAATATAGTAAAACAAGTTACTGTAGTAATTGCTGCAATTATATCTGCAACTGGCTCTGCAAGTAATACTCCTTGAAGTTTATTTTCCATAAAAATAGGAATTATAAATGTTAACGGTATAAGAAGTACTATTTTTCTTAACAATGCAAGAAATAGCGATGTTTTAGCTTGTCCTAATGCTAAGAAAGTTTGTTGACATGCTATTTGAGCTCCTATTGCAAAAATTCCACCAAAGAATATTTTTATACTCCAAGAAGTTATAGCTAAAAGTTCTGGTTTGTTATTAAATATACTTACAAAAATCTCCGGAAACACCATAAGCGATATCCATACAACTACAGCATAAATTATCGAAGATTTCAATAACAGTTTAAAAGTCTCTTTAACTCTATCAATATTCTTTGCTCCAAAATTATAACTTATTATTGGTTGTGCACCTTGAGTAAGCCCTGTAAGTGGTAGCGTTACTATTTGACTAATACTACTCATTATAGTCATAGCTCCTACTGCTAAATCACCACCATATACCTGAAGTTTATTATTCAATGTAATTAAAACTAAGCTTTCAGTGGATTGCATTATAAATGGTGCAACTCCTAACGTTATAATCGGAAAAATGATTTTTAAATTTGGAACCATATATTTTTTTCTTATTTTTAAAATACTTTTTTTCCCAAACAAAAAGAATATAACCCATAATGCTGAAACAAATTGAGCAGTAACTGTAGCTATTGCTGCCCCTTTAACACCCATATCAAATACAAATATAAAAATCGGATCTAATAATATGTTTATAGCAGCACCAATAAGTACAGTCATCATTCCTATTTTTGCAAAACCTTGAGTATTTATAAAAGGATTCATCCCTAATGATATTTGAACAAATATTGTACCTATTAAATATATAATTAAATACTCCTTTGCAAACCCTATAGTTGCATTACTCGCACCAAAAGCCCATAATATTGGCTCATTAAAAATTAAAAATGTAACAGTTAAAATTAATGATATTATTATAAGCATTGAAAAACTATTGCTAAGTATTTTTTCTGCACTATCATTATCTTTTTCACCCATTTTTATAGCAGCAAGTGGTGCCCCACCCATTCCGATTAAAGCTGCAAAAGCAGATATTATCATAATTATAGGAAAAGCAATACCAACACCCGCCATAGCTATATCTCCATTTTCTATTCTTCCTATAAAAATTCTATCCACTATGTTATATAGTACATTTACTATTTGAGCTATGATAGCTGGAGTAGCTAATTTAAATAATAAGTTTCCTATATTACCTTTGCTTAAATCTGTATTATTTGACTCCATAAATAGTTCCTTCTTTCTTAAATTTATTTTTTATGAATCATGATTCACCTTTTATTAATCTTTTAAAATTATACTACAAATCTAATAATATATAAAGAGCATAATATTTTATAAAAATCAAGAATTGGTAACATTAGTTACGGATTTTCGTGAAAATATTTTATATAATAAAATAAATGAGTTAAAATATACTTTCTAACTTAATATATTCAAGTTATTAAACTATAAAAATTACATGAATAAAATAATGTTTTAATTTAAAGTTTACATTTTAGGAGGATTTAAATATGAGTTGTGGATGTACCGGATTAGAAAAAGACGGAAAAGCTATAGTAGATTTAGTAAGAAGTAAAGAAAAAGGGACTTTAAGAATGAGGGTTGAACATGAAATACAATGTTCTTGCGGTAATACATTTATAATGACTACACATGTGGATAAATGTCCACACTGCAATATGACTTATGGTGTTACACCTTGTAGTTCTATGAATAAAGAAAATATACTTGCAGCTGGAATTAATTATTAGTTTAAATATAAAAATTATAAAAAAAGATAAAGTCAAACTATACTGACTTTATCTTTTTTAAATCTAATTATTTTTAAACATGTATTTAGAATTTAGAATTAATAATTTACTGCTAGTTAATAAATCACCTTAAATTTGCCCTAGGCAGTTAAATATTATAACTATCACTAACTATAATATTTTTATGGGAACAACTTGTGAAACTTTAATTTATTTTATTTATTTTTTAAAAGATCCCTTATTTCTTTTAAGATTTCTAACTCTTCATTTATTTTCATTTCTTTCAATTCTTCTTTTTCATATTTTTTCTTAAACTTATTTATAAATTTTATAACTATAAATATAGATAATGCTATAATTAAAAAATCTACCACGTTTTGCAAAAACATTCCTAAATTCAGTGTTATTGCTGGCTTATTTTGTGTTTCCTTAACAATTTCAATAGCAAAGTGTGAGAAATTAATTCCTCCTGTAAAAAATCCTACAATTGGCATTATTATATCATTTACCATAGATGTAACTATTTTACTAAATGCTCCTCCAATTACTACACCTATAGCTAAATCTATTACATTACCCTTTACTGCAAATTCTTTAAATTCTTTAATTAATTTTTTCAAAACCACACCACCTTTTAGCTTTAATAATAATAGTTTATCCAAAGAACTTGTAATTATAATTTTGAATATCCCCTTATTTCAATGTCATATTAAGATAATTTTATTATAACTTCGACAAATATATTTTGATCTTTACTGTTAATTTATTGAATTTATTGGTTTTTTTTAATATTTTATGTATAATATAATAAAACATATTAAATTTAAAAAATAAATTAGTTTTTTATAATACTAATTTATTTTAAAAGGAGTAATTAAACATGGGAGTTTTTACAAGATTATCAAATATACTTAGCGGTAAAGCAAATAAAGTTCTAGACGGATTAGAAAATCCTATTGAACAAATAGATATAGCTATACGAAATAGACAAACTGCTGTAGATAATGCTAAAAGAGAAAGTGCATCTTTTATAGGTTCTATCAATGAAAAAAGAAGAGAGGTAAATGAACTTAAAAGTACAATTTCTCAATATGAGGAAGGTATTAAAAAAGCCTTATCTAACAATGATGAAGAAAAAGCAACTAAATTCTTAGTTAAGAAAAAAGATTTAGATAAAAAGCTTGAAAACTTAAATATTACTATAGAAAAAATCTCTACTAGTGCTAATTTAGTTAAAGAAAATATAAAAAAGCTTGAAAATGAAGTTGAAGAATTAAAATCAAAAAAATCAGAGCTTGCTGCAAGATATTCTACTGCTGAAGCTCAGGCTAAAGTTAATGAAATTTTAACTAATGTAAATAAAGATTCTAACATTTCCATAGATGACATTGAAAGAAAAATACAAGAAAAAGAGAATTATGCTAATGGTCTAGAATCATTCAAAAAAGAAAATCCGGAAGATGAGTTAAAGTCCTATTTAAATGAAAATTTAAATTCACAGGACTTAAAATCTGAATTAGACAAATATAGATAACTATAGTGAAATAAGCTCCTCTAAAATGTAATAATGTAATAATGTAATGTTGAATTTAACGTACTTTGGAGCATACATCACTATTGGATCTATACAAGTTTTGAAATTAGCAATTTTAAATTAAACTTTGAAACCTATATAGGTAAGCAAGCTCTCATTTAAATTTAATAATTTAAAAATATTTTATACAAAATTGAATATTAATTTATATGATTATGAGCTTGTTTTACTTTTTTATCTATTCAACCTTTAAAATTAGATTTTAACCTTATACTTTAATAAACAAGGAAGTGAAGCACTTGAATAAAATAAAAGAATTTACAAATAGCGAAAGAAATTACTATAAAGATTTATATACTGAATTAATATTATCTATAGATAATATTAGCGAATTGCTAGATGAAGATGATTATAATAGTAGATTTTTTATAAAGAAAGTTCATATAATAAAAGATTATTTGGATAAGTTAGATGATGCAGATTATAAAGCTGATAAAAAAGACTTTTTTGATTTTTTAAAAAGTGATGAAAAATATAAAATTGAAGTTTTAGATTATAAATCTACTATAATTAACGATTTGAAAAAATTAGAACTTTGTAGAAAGTGTAAATGTTTAAAATGCGTATCCAGCTGTTCTTTTAAAAAATGTTTAAATTGCCTTCCCTCTTACTATGTTCATAACTGCAATAAGACGGATAACTGTATAACTAAGGGGCTAAATACTATTACTTTATATTCTAACGATGAAGAAAGAGATGTAAACTTTGAACCTCTAGGACTGTTAGAAGAGTTAAAAGAAAATAAATATTATATATACTTAGTAGAAAACAATAATAGAAATAATCAACATATATTAGAATATGTAAAATATCTAAATGGTGAAGTAGAGTACTTACCTATTACTAAAGAAGATTTAGATGAAATATATGATTCTTTTGTTAAGCTAAATTGTTATGAATAATAAATTAGCTCGATTTTTAGCTGTAATTTTCTTATCTATTTTTGTTTTCACTGGATTTTTTAGTAATGATGCCGTTGTTTTTGCTAAATCTAGTAGTCATTCAAAATCAAAAACTACATCTGTAAGTAAATCTAAAAGTAGTTCCAAGGTTAGTTCTGGTAGCTTTTCTAAGTCTAGTACCTCCACAAGCAAATCCTCAACTAAACCTAAAAGTAATGTTACTAAAAATAAGCCTACAACTAATTCAAAAGTAAAGTCTGGTAGTTTTTCTAAGTCTGATAGTTCAAAATCTTCAACTAAGCCTAAGAGCGATGTAACTAAAAGTAAATCTACCACTAATTCAAAAACAAGTTCCGGTAGCTTTTCTAAACCTAAAACAGATACCAAATCAAAATCTACTACTGATAAATCTAAAAGTAGTGTGTCTACAGATAAAACTGTAAATGATTCAAAAATTAATTCTGGAAATTTTTCTAATCAAAAATCTAATAGTTCAAAATCTAAAAATGACATAACTACAAATGAATCAAAAGTAAAGTCTGGTAGTTTTACTACTCCTAAAGGTAATAGTAGTGAAACAAATAAAACCACTACAAACTCTAAAAGTTCTACATATAAGCAAAGCACTTCAAAAGTAAGTAGTAGTTCTAGATGGTTACATTTTAATAACTCATCATTTAGAATATCGTCATATTTAATTGTGGTAGTTATATTTATAATTGTAGCTTTAATATTTTATTATAAATTTAGAATAAAATAATTTTTAAAGGCAGCTTTTAAAGCTGCTTTTTCTATTTTTATAACTTTAATATTATATATGAAATAGCACCACCTCTTTAAATTATTTTTATTCTTCATTAAATTTAAAATTATTCTGAAAATATTCCACTATTTTATTTATATAACTTTTTAAATACATAATCTTAAGATAATATATTTATTATATAAAATTATTCATTATATTTATATCATTAATTTTTTTAATGATTTTCATTTAAAACTTTCATATATTGTATATTTAAACCTTATGTTGTATATTTGCAATATAAGGTTTAAGGGGTTTATTGCAATTTTATCAGTTTATAAGAATTGCATACTCAAAAGTAGGTTACATTATAGAATGTGTAAATATATTTAAAGCTAAACTTTTTACTACAGGAGCAGATTTAAGCTATAGCTTTCATCCCTATAAAATGCTTAAAGTCTAATTATATGTTTAAAAATGATTATTGTATAAGAAAACGTATAAACTTAATTTTTATAGTTTATTAATGTTTTAATTTTAAAATAAAAGGATATAAGGTGATATTAATGAGTGAGTTAAAAAAACTATTTTTAAGTGAAATTCCTGAGTTTAGAAAAACCGGTTTAAAATTTATTAACAAAGAGCTTTCAAGAGGAGATTTCAAAGGTATTTCTGGAGGTTTCGGAGTGTATTCTCACAGAGATGGTGAACATTTCATGATAAGACTTAGAATTCCTTCTGGAGTAGCTTCATTAGAAAATCTTAAAGACATTTATAAAATTGCAAAAGAATATAATTTAGATAAAGTTCATTTAACAACTCGTCAAGCAATTCAACTTCATGGTCTTTCAATTGAAGATGTCTGTTCTGTTATGAAAGAAAGCATAAATAAAGGAATATATACTAGAGGTGGTGGTGGAAACTTTCCTAGAAACGTTGCTATGTCTCCCCTTTCTGGTGTAGATAAAAATGAAGCCTTTGATGTTACACCATATGCTTTAGCTGTTAATGAACACTTCATTAACAAAATCACAACATATAAACTGCCTAGGAAATTAAAAGTATCTTTTTCTAGTAGTAACAATGATGAAGGCCATTGCACAATTCAAGATCTTGGCTTTTTAGCTTGCACTAAAGATTCTAAAAACTACTTTAGAGTATATTTAGGTGGTGGGCTTGGAAGAAATGGTAAAGTAGCTATAGAGCTAGATGAACTAATAGAACCTAAAGATGTGCTGTATCATGTAGAAGCTATGACTAATTTTTTTGTAGCTGAAGGAAATTATGAAAATAAAAGTAAGGCCCGCATTAGATATATAGTTGAAAAACTTGGAGTAGATGGTTTTATAAAAGAATATAAAAAACATCTTGCATTTGCAATAGAAAATTATGATTTAGATTTAAATATTACACCTCTAAATTATAATAAAAAAGGTATAAATACAAGCTTAAAAAATTCAAGACTTATACATCAAAAACAACAAGGGTTATATAGTGTTTACTTCCATCCTATTGGTGGTCAATTATCTATGGATAATTTCAAAGTAATACTAGATGAACTTGAAAAAATAGAAAAACCAATGATTAGACTTTCTATGACAGAAGGATTATATTTTATAAACTTAAATGGAAAAGAATCTGAAAGAATCTTAAAAGTTACTAAAAATCTAGGTGGAGAAAATAAGCTTGAACAATCTGTATCTTGCATAGGTGTACCAATATGTCAAATGGGAGTTGCAGAGAGTCAAAATACTCTTAATGCAATAATAGACTATTTTAAGAAAAATAATCTTGAAGATGATATACTTCCAAGTATTCACATTTCTGGTTGTCCTAATTCTTGTGGTGTTCACCAAGTTGGAGAAATTGGATTAACTGGTAAAATGAAAAAAGTTAATAATATTTCTACTAAATGTTTCGAGCTTCATATTGGTGGTGCTTTTGGATATGGGAAAGCATGTCTTGGAGAAATTTATGGTGATATCACTGAAGATAGTGTTCCAAAAATGCTATACAAACTTGCACTTGAAATAAAAAATAAAAACATAACTTTTGACGAACTTATAAATAACAATACACAAACTTTAAAAGATATTATTAATGAATATATTGTTTAAATAACATAAAAGGTGGATATATATCCACCTTTTATGTTATATTATTAAATTTTCTTCTAAGGTTATCATTAATTTTTTATCTAAATGTCTAACTGTTACCACTTCTCCAAAATTATTTGTACAAATATCTACGTTCAAATCGCAAACCCCTGAATATCTTTGAAATAAATTTTCACTTTTTGTTATAGATTGTACACTTTTTTGTTTTATTAAGTGAGTAATTTTGGTTCTTGATCCACTAGACATAACTATAACATTTTCATCTAAACCTATTGATGTATTTTTATAGTTTAAGTAGCCTAATATTATTTGCCATAAAGCTAATATAACAACAACTCCTATTTTTACTTTATAGTTAATTTTAGGAATAAAATAACAAATGGTAGAAGTGATTATAATCGTTATTAACAACCTTTTTATTATGAACCTTCTAATCTCCCTTTTCTTTGGCTTTTTAAAATCTCCTTCAAATTCTAAATCATCAAAGATATTTTTTATTATTCTATCCTTTTGATTTTTATTAGCTATAGGAAAGATCATAGCAATTTTATCTTCCATATCACCGTATCCAACTATTATTCCTTCAATAGTATAAAGTCCCGCAAATTGTTGAATAAAGTTTTGCTTTAGTTTTAATCCTTGTATTTTATTATGTGATAATGAGTACTTTTTCTTTGTAAAAAATCCATATTCTATGTTTACTTTTTTATTCTTTTTATAAAGCTTAAAATCATTATATTTTATAATCTCTAACAATGTAGCTACTAAAGCCACTATAATATATATAAAAACTGTTAACAGTAAGCTTAACATTATTATAATAATTATAGATTTTCCACTTATTGTACCCTGCATTCCAAGAAAAATTTTATGAGCACTATCACCAACAGAGTTTACTATTTTTTCACTTATAAAATCTGTAAATTGTGAAAGAAAAACATATAAACCGAAAACCCATCCTAATTTGTTTTTAGTTAAACCATAAATAAAAATGTCTTTTTTTGTAGCTTTTATAACATTATCATCATTATCTTTTATTTTAATGCTCTCAACTTTATTTTCTAAAAGTGCATCTTTATATTTGTTTGCAAGATTGGTTTTTATTGTTACTTTTAATTCAGATTTCCCCTCACCAACAGCTCCACTATCAACTTTTAAAGTAGAAACATTAAGTATTCTATTTATAATATTTTGCTGTGTATCTACAGTAGTTATTTTAGAAAGTGGAATTTCTTGTTTTGAAAGAGTAATTACGCCAGTCTTTAAGACTAACATATTATCTTTTATATAAAATACAGTTCGTCTCCATTTAATAATAGAATATATAACCATTAAAGCAGTAATTATAACTCCGTAATACCATTTTAACTTAACAAAGACTATTGCAACAAAGACTATCGATTCATAAATAATTTTAAATAGTTGAGATAAAATTACAACCCAATGATTTCTATTAGGTTTTTCTAAATTACTCATTTTCTTCCACCTTTTGTTTTACCTTACTTTTTAAATATTCACTTATTTCTTCTGCCTTTGCCATTTCTATGTTAGGGATTTTATGACTACCTCCAGCAGTTACTATAGATATATCACCTAAATTAAATAACTTATTTATAGGTCCCTGTGTAACTGTTATATGTTGTATTCTTAAAATTGGTATTACAGTTCTTTTTAAAATAAAAATCCCTTCTGTAAAATCAACCTTATCTTCAGTTATTATGTATTTCCATTGATTATATTCTATAATAGGATATAAAAAAGTGTTTAATAATAAAAATACCATAACTATTCCTATAACTATGTTTATAGTAGTATTATAATTAATTAACCACTTCCAATTAAACTGTTTTTTTAAAAACCACTGTCCACCGTATAAAATAACTCCAAATATAATAGTTGTTATTAACCTTGCTATAAGCCACGATTTTTTTGAGTTAATATTGAGCTTATTATATTCCATAACTTCCTCTCCCCCTAATTATTATATTATTTTAATATATTGTAGCATCTTTTATATTACAAATTTTCATTTTATACTTAAAAAGGTTTTTTTTATACTTAAAATTAATATTTATTAAGTTTAAAAGCTAATTTTTATATACACTCTTTAAAAATTATAAAATTAAGGTATAATTTATTATAGGAGAAAGAGGCCTTAGTAAATTTAACTACGGTATATTTTAATAAATATATAAAATATACAAAAGGTAAATCCTAGCTACCTTTTTAATAATAAAATTTAACAGTTATTTTTATAATGCCTTAATATTATTATGAAAAAATCAATTAAAATTTTAATAGTTATTATATCATTATTTTTTTCCTTAGCCGCCTTATATTATTTCGGTTTTTATCCAAATACTACACTTAAATCTATGGATTCTACTATAGAGTTTAATGAGAAAGACTTTGTAGATAAATTTTTACCAAAAGATTTTAAATTAAATCTTAGTGAGCTTTCTTTAAAATCTCATACAACATTAAATGAGGAGGAACTTACAGATTTATGCATTTTAGCTGCAAAAAAAGACTCTAATTTAAATAACTATCTAGATGGTTTAAAGATTGAAATAGATGGTGATTCATTAATTTTAAATGCAAATGTTAAATATAATAAAATTCCTTTTAGAACAAAGTTTGTATTTAAACCTTATGCAGAAAATAATACAATTCTACTTAAATACCAAAAAGGCTCTATAGGTTTTATTCCTGTTTCAAGTGAAAAAATTTTTTCAGCTATAGAAGATACTGATTTTATTCAAGTAGATAAAGCCAATGATAATATAATTCTAAATTTCTCGGCTATTAAATATTTAGATATAAAAGATTTATCTGTAGCTGATAATAGTATTACTATAGATTTTGAAGCTACACTTAAATTTTGGGACTTAATAAAAAAATAACTATTCATAACTAAAGACTTTAAAAAGCTGTCTTCAAAATAGAACCTTATTCCTATTTTAAGACAGCTTTTTTTCTATTTATTATTCATTTTACCTAAACCTATCTATAAGCTTTTTGAATATCCAATTCTTTTTTTTCTTTAAGATTTCTCATTGCCTTAAAGAATATAGTTCCTGTTATAATTGCAGCTACCAAATCTGATACTGCACCAGACATCCAAACTCCTAATAATTCAAATCTCATTGGAAGTATTATCATACATGGTATTAATATTATAACTTGTCTTAACAAACTTAAGAACATAGAAATTTTCGCTTTACCAATTGATTGAAAAAAGTTTGAACTCACTATTTGGAATCCTAATATAGGGAACATCATAAGATAAACTCTTAAGCCTCTAACACCTATATTTATTAAATCTGGATCACTATTAAACATTGATATAAGTACATTTGGAATTAATTGAACTGCTAAAAATCCTGTAACTGTTAAAACAGTTGCTGCAGAAACTGCATATTTTACAGTTTCTTTTACTCTTTTATATTTCTTAGCTCCATAATTGAATCCTATAATAGGCTGTGAGCCTTGATTTATACCAAACACAGGCATTAAAAAAATCATAGATATACTTGATATTATACCCATTGCCCCAATTGCATTATCCCCACCATATTTTCTTAGGGAATTATTTGCTATTACTTGTACTACACTTTGAGCAATCTGCATACTAAAAGGACTAATTCCAATTGCAAAAATACTTAAAACTATTGTTTTATCCAATTTTAAATATTTTTTTCTTATTTTTAATACACTTTTACCTTTTATAAAATAATATAATACCCATATAGTTGTTACAATTTGTGATATAACAGTTGCTATAGCACCACCTCTAACTCCCATATTAAAAGTGAATATAAATATAGGATCTAAAACTATATTGGTAATTGCCCCTATTAGCATAGAACACATAGCAATTTTAGGATTACCATCACTTCTTATGGAATGATTTAATCCAAAACTTAACATATTAAATATTGTACCTATAAATATAACTTCTATGTACTCCCTAGCAAAAACTAAAGTTTGTTCACTAGCTCCAAATATTGCTAATAGCTTATCCATAAACAATAGTCCAAAAATGGTAATTAAAATACTTATTATAATTAACAATGTAAATGCATTACTTAAATGTTTTTCAGCACTTTCTTTATCATTTTGTCCAAGTTTTAAAGAAATCTTTGCCGAAGTTCCTATACCAACAAGCATACCAAAGGCAAGCATTATAGTCATTATAGGCATAGTAATTGATACACCAGTAATAGCTAAATTTCCTACCTCTGGTATATGCCCTATATACATCCTATCTATTATGTTGTATAGAGTGTTAACAACCATGCCTATTATGGCAGGTACCGAAAACTCTAAAAGTAATTTAAATACTTTTTCTTCACCTAATTTATTTTGATGATTCATAAAATTCCTCCTTTATTTTTATTAGTATTCAATAACACAACTACTAAATTAAATTGCTAATAGATATTTTTTTTAGTAATTTTAAAAGTGTATTTTCTTCTTCTTCAGTTAAAATTTCTTTAAGTTTCTTTTTCCATTCATCTAAAACTTCAAAAAATTTTGGTTCTATATCTAAAGCCTTTTCTGTAAGTATCACATTATATGCTCTTTTATCTTCTTTTCTTTTATCTCTTATTACATACCCGTTATCTTCTAACTTCTTTATAGCTCTGGTAGTTGTAGCCTTGTCTACTTTTAGCATTTCAGTAAGTTCTTCCTGTGTTGCTCCCCTATACTTATAAAGATGTAATAAAAATAAATATTGTCCTGCACCTATATTTAATTTATTAAATCGTTTACTAAGATAACTGTTTTGAACCCTGTACAGTTCAGATATATATTTTCCTAAAGATTCACATTTATTTTTTCCTTTCATAAATACCTCTCTTTTTAAATTTAAATAACAAAAATAGTTGCGTTAGCAACTATTTTAACATCAATGAATTTCCATTGCAACCATTTTATTTTAAAATTATATAAATTTCTCTAAGGATAATTTAGCTTTAACCACTTCTAATCCAACCCTATCTATATAGTCACCTAATCTCTCTTTTCCTGTAGCATATTCATCATATACTTTTATTATTTCTTCTACTAATTCAAATAACCTTTCTTCACTTACATTCATACAAAGCTTATCACCAAGCCTTGGTTTAACTCCACCTTTTCCTCCAACATAAACAGACCATCCTTTAGGTCCACCTATAAGTCCTATATCTCTTGTATGACTGTCTGCACAACTATTTGGACAACCACTAACTCCTATTTTTAGTTTATTAGGTAAGTTTCTACCATGATATGCTTCATCCAATTTAGCACCTACACCTACTGAATCTTGAAGTCCCCTTTTACAAAATGTTGTTCCAGGACATATTTTAACGCTTCTCACACATAATCCTATAGCTGCACCTGGATTCATATTTAAATCTTCCCATGCATTATCTATATCCTCTTCTTTTAAGCCAACTATTGCTATACGTTGAGCACCTGTAACCTTTATTGCCGATGCATTGTATTTATCTGCAACATCTGCAAGCTTTCTAAGTTGTTCTGATGTAACAAGCCCACCTGTTAAATGAGGTGCTATTGCATAAGTTTCTTTATCTCTTTGAAGCACAGCTCCTTTTTCTAGTAAATCTTTCATAAAAAATCCTCCTTAAATACTACCTTTATAATTTATAATTTTTCTAAGATATGTATATTATATTATTTTTTATAAACAATATCCATTACTTTTTAAAAATAATTATTTATTAATATTAAGTTTTAATATTTTAAATGTTTCAACATTTTCCAAAAGTGTTGTTATATGCAATAAATATTATAATTTTAAACAAGTTTAATTCCACTTTTTCTACGCTGATTAATTATTTCATAATTTTTCTTAATCATTTCTTCTTTTGTAAATCCTGGCAACTTTTCTGGCATATCATACTCTTTTCCAAATGTATTTATTGTTATTTTTTCAATATATACTTTTTCTATAGCCCTATGAAAAAATACAACCTTCTCACATTGAACATTACTTATTCTTTCAACTTCATCCATTCCATCTATAACTCTTCCAAAAGCAGTAAACTTTCCATCTAATTGAGGACTATTTATTATAGTAATAAAAAACTCACTACATTCAGTATTAAATTCGAATCTTCCAAGTCCTAAAGTTCCTCTTATAAATTTCAAATCATTATTAACTCCATTTTCTCTACATTCACTTTTAATACTATATCCTAAAGTTCCAGTACCATCATTATCCGGACAACCACTTTGAATAAGTACTCCTTTTTCTACCCTCCAAAAAAACAAGCCATCAAAGAACCCCTTTTCTGTTAACATAATAAAGTTTTTTACTGCTTCTGGTGCCTTATCTGGATATAGCTCTATTTTTATATTTTTTCCACTTTTTATTTTTATATTTACTAAAGGTCTTTCCATCATAATTCCTCCTAAAAATATATAGTAATTATATCTTAGATATTACACCAAATAGACTATTTATTCTTCTTTCCATATTATATAGTTTTTCTATAATACATAAATAATTTATCAAAATTTCAAATATAACAAATCACTTTTTAACCTTAATATATATATTTTTTTTGTTATAGAAAAACAGAGAAAAAATTTTTACTATTTTTCCTAAAAAGTTATTGACATTGTCATTTTAGCTGTGATATCATTATAAATTTGACTATTTTACTAATTGTGTTATAATTATATTAAGAAATTAATTTAAATTTGTAGGAGGTGCCTTTAATTTGTTTAAAATTGGTGATAAAGTTGTTTACCCAATGCAGGGGCCAGGTGTTATAGAAAATATAGAAGAAAAAGAGTTTAATGGTGAAAAACAGCAATACTATATAATAAAAATATTAAATAATAACATGAAACTTATGATTCCTGCTAAAAAAATAGTTGATTCTAACTTACGTTTATTATGTGAGCCTGAGGATTTAGAAAAAACATTATTAAGAGCTCAAAATGGCGAGTTAGACTTTGAGGAAAATCTTAATTCAAAAGAAAGATATAATACAAATATGAAGAAAATCAAATCTGGTTCCTTCGAAAAAGGAATAGAGGTAATTTCTACTTTAGTTACTGCTAACAGCGAAAAACCTCTTAACTCAAGCGAAAAACAATTACTTACAAATGCTAAAAAACTTATAATTGAAGAAATAGTTTTAAGCAAAAACATAAGTGAAAAAGAAGCAGCTTCTTTTTTGAAATCAATAATCAGTTAAAAATTTAAAATAACCTTAAAATAAAACATATTTGTAAAACTAATTTATTTTGACATATTTATAGACATACATATAAAAAATCATTTTATTCTTATATGCATATCATTAAATTTTATTACCAATATGTTTATTTTTATACCATTTAAAGGGTATGCACAATTTTGCACGCCCTTATTTTTTGTTTTTTTGAATTACAAGTTAGTTGTATTTAAATTCCATAACATTTCTATATGGGGAATATTATCCTCTAAATAAACTTCTGAAACAGGTTCAAATCCTAAACTTTTGTAGAACTCTATTAAATATTCTTGAGCAGAAATTCTAATTTTATCTTCTTTAAGAATATTTTTAATAAAATCTATAGCCTCTAACATATTTTTTCTCCCTAAACCACCTTTTCTATGCTTAGGACTAACCACCACTCTTCCTATAGATACTTCATCATAAGAAACGCCTTTATGCAATACTCTTACATATGAGCATACCTCTTTACCATCTTTTAGAAATATATGATATGATTTTTTATCCTTATCATCACAATCTTGATATGGACAATTTTGTTCAACAACAAATACCTGATTTCTTAATTTTAATATTTCATAAAGTTCTTCTAATTTTAATTCATCAAATTTTTTCACAATAAAATTCATATTTCACTTTAGTTCCTTTCATAATTTAATATTTTATCTAAATTACTTATTAATAAGTAATTATTTCTTTTCTAATTAAGTTGTTACTATAATCTAACATATTTTTAATACTTTCAAAAGTTAAAACATCAAGACAACTCTCTATAGTTCCCCACATATAATCTGCTATCTCTTCCTCTTGAATTTTTACATTATAACTTAATGCTTCTCCTATAAAAAATGTAACTTCCTTTATATTATCTTTTTTTATTGAATAACTATCCGTTATCTTTAAATTTTCATATAACTTAATATTACTTAATCCAGTTTCTTCCTTAATCTCTCTTAAAGCTGTGTCACGCTCTGTCTCTCCACTTTCCATATGACCTTTAGGAAATCCCCAATATCCTCTTCTTCCTATACTTTTTACTAATAAAAATTCTATTTTTTTATTATTTCGTCTAAAGAGAATTCCACCACAACTTCTTTCAACTTTCATAGATAACACCCCTTACATTTTCGCCTAATTATTTTCAAAATATTTTCTACACCTGTATACCCATATTTTTTTATGTTCTTCTTTTGAAACTATTCTGTTATTTAAATCATCTATAGTAAAGATTCCTTCATTTTCACACCATTTAATACAGGTTTTTAAAAAATCCATATTCACATCTTTTTCATTTTCCAGATAACCATAAACATAAGGAAATCCCTTCTTATATGCCGCAATAAGTCTTGAATATCCATCTATAGGAACAATTTTATCATTCATTAAAACACAGGTAATAATTATGTTTTCAGGAGCATTTATCCACCTTTCTACATTTTTTAATTTATCACGATCAACTGTAAGCTGTTCAACTTTTATATCTTTCATATATATCTTAAAAACTTTTATATTATTATTTATTAATTTAACCCAATTTTCTTTCTTAATAAAGCCTAAAGTATTTAAATCTTTTACAGTAATATTTCCATTATTCTCTTTATAAATATATTCTTTTAAATAAGGATCCCAGTAACTAATTTCTTCTATTAACCCTTTCAAAATCTCATCTTTAATCTTTTCATTAAATATACTTATATTAACTATTTGTGCAGTTTTAAACTTCAAAATATTATACTCTATAGGATTCCAAGTTGACTTTTAAAATTATCCATTCCAAAACTTGGATATGCAAAATAGTGAGACATGCTCTGAATCACTTGGAATTCAACACTATATTTTGTATAAAAATATTTTAAAGTTATTGAATAAATTTAAATCTGAGCTTGTTTCCCTATAATACACCTACAATATTTTCCTTATTCTTTGCTATAATTGCTGTATTATGGAAATAACTTTCTTCATACTTTAAATAACTAACTTCATCTTTATATGCTCTACAAATTTCCACATTATTCCCCCTCTAATATTAATATTAAGTCCTTAGATTATATATAATTAAAGTTATTTTATATTTTATCACAAAGTTTTAAAAATACTTTAAAATGTGAAAAAGTTAAAAAAATTTTAAAACAATATAATTAAGTAATATAAAACTATTTCCCTTTTATTTATATAATGAACTATAATTAAATCTTAACTAATATTTGATTGAATAATTATTTTAAGATTACATATCTAAGTATTTACTATCCAATTTTATAAATATTATATTAATATTTTAATTATTATTAATTTCTTTTATTTTAAAATATCAATATTTATGTTATAATTGAAAATGATTTTCATTTACCATTATATTATATGAGTTTTATTTATTTTTAATAGGTAAATTTAGAATTTTGGAGGTTTTTATGAACTTGGATTATTTAACATTACAAAAGGAAATATGTAATAAAATTAAATTTTTAGATTTTGACGGTGCAAAAAAGTACTATGAAAAGCTTTCTATTCTATTTCAAGAGATAAAGCTTTCTTATAATTTTGAAATTTGTTCTATAAAAAATCATCTTATTTCTTTTATAAATTATTTAAATATCAACTTATCATTAAACACAGATATAGAATATACCTTTCATACAACAGCTTTTGAACTTATTAAGGACTTAGACAAAATAAATAATAAAAGTGAACTTTTAAATTATGGAAATGTAGTTATAGATACCTTCAGTTTTGAGATTTCTCATTGTTGCATAAATTCCAATAAAACTGTATTAAAAAGCGCAGTAGAAATAATAAATGAAAACTTAAGTAAAAATCTCAATTTACAATTTGTATCAAATCAAATTCACGTAAGTAAAAACTATCTTTCATTTTGCTTTACTAAAGATATGGGTATCAAATTTACAGAATATATAAAAAAATTAAGAGTGTATAAGGCAAAACATTTACTAACTAATACAAACTACTCTATGCACTACATTGCTACCATCTGTGGTTTTAAAACACAAAGTTACTTTTCTTATGTATTTAAAGAAGTAACTGGATTATCTCCATTAAACTTTAAAAACACTTTTGCAAAATAACATATTCATTATAATTTATAAAAAAATAAAGAACTAGCATACTACTAGTTCTTTTTATATTACATTAATTTTTAATTTTTATTTAGCAAAATCCTTCTCAAATTCATCTAATGAATCCTTCAATAATGTAACAGTATATGCCATAGCTGGACCACCACCAAAAGCTACTGAAACCATAGCTGCTTCCAATATTTCTTCTCTTTTAGCTCCAGCTTCTAAAGCCTTATAAACATGAAAAACTATACAATATTCACAACGATTATAAGCTGCAATTGCAACGCTTATAAGCTCTTTACTTTTAGTTGATAATGCACCTTCTTTATATGTAGTGCCTAAAAGATTCATAAAACCTTTAACATGACTTAAATTAGTTTTTCCAAAATCATTTAGTCCTTGTTGAAAATCATTTAACATTTCCCTTGGATTTTTTTTCATTAAACTCTCCCCCTAATTAAATATAATAAAAAATTGAAACTTTCATCTAAGTAAACGATACCACTTTCTACATTATATGTCAATTTATATAAATATATATTATATTTTCCAATAAATATTTATTTATCATCATGTTTTTTCTATATTTAAAATAATATATTAAATTGTAAGCTCATACAAATTGCATTCATGTACCCTTTCAAATGTATCTTTTATTTCTTCCTTATTTGTACCTACATAATGTGCAAAACAACTACAAATAACCATATTTTCAACTTTTATTTGAACAAATTCATCACAATCTTTCCTATTCTTATAAACATGTAAATATGATTCTCTCCAATTAAATCCTCTTTTTTTATACCAATCATTTACCCATATATCGTCTCTTGTCCATGCCTGGAGGACTTTAATATCTTTTCCCTTCAATATATTAATTGTTTGGTTTAAAAGAGCAGTTGATATACCTTTGTTTCTGTATTCAGGTAATCCTGCTAAATGCCATATTACTGCACCTAACTCATTTGATTTATAACAAACTGCCCCTTTTTCTATTTCATACTCTGTGTCCATAAGTCCTACTATTTTATCGTCTATTTCTGCAACTAATTCAATTGAAGATTTTTTATAATGTTGTTTTTCTTTTAATACATCATCATAATAAGCAGTGTCTAAAAATGATAAACCCCTACACCTTACCCATTTTAAATTATCATCTTCTCTATAATTTCTTATTCTCACCATTATCATACCTTTCTCATTTTTTAGTTTTACAAAATATTTACTTTTGAAATATATAATTTAACACTTCATAAAAATTCTAATATACTTGTAGAAAAATTCATGGAAAAAGAACCTTATATAAAAACTCTCCTTACATGAATAAATATATAAAAATGTATTGATTTTGAAATATAGATACTTCTAATTTATTAAATTAAACTTTTTTAAAGGACTATTTTAAATAAAATAGTCCTTTAATTTTTTATACTTTATTCCAATTATTTTTCTTTTAATAATGTCACTTCTGTAAAACATATCCCAAATGAAGCTCCAAAGGCAATTGAAATTTCTTTCATTAAATTTATTCCTGATGGACTTATAAAATAATCAAAAACATAACCTAATACCCATAATATGCAAAATAATATACAAAATTTAAAAAATCTTATTTTTAAATCTTTTCTTTGCAACTTTCTTGAATTTAGAATTGTCATAATTGCATTGTACATAATAAATATAAAAGCTATTATTACATAACTAATTATAAAAGTTGTAGCTATTTTACTATCTATGTCATTATAAACTATAAATATTGCTCCAATAGTTCCACTTACAAATAACAAGTATATAATTTTTGCAAGTATTGTTTTTCTATCTTTTTTCACTCTCTTATACCTCCAATTTACAAAATAAATACAAAACTAATTTTGTTACAATCTTTATAGATTATACACTTAATATTCTTTTAATATTTATCTATTATTATAAAACCTGCATCTTTATTTTTATTTCCAAATCTCGTTACTATTTCTTCTTTTCTATACTTTAAATCTGTAGTGTTTATAGTAGCTATTATACCTTTTACTGTACTTTCAAATTGCTCATAAGGTATACCAATGGCCATTTCATCATCTTCCCATTTAGCTAAAAACCTAGTGCTTGGACATAATGTAGAAATATTCATCTTTCCAGTAAGATATGGTTCAACGGTAATTTCAGCACAAATACCTTGCATAGCTGCTAGAGTGGCTGTTATTCTTTCTCCTGTATGATATACATACCCTTGTTGAATTCTCATCGCTTCATAAGGGTTCACAATAAATATTATTATATCAGGCGCAACAATAAAGTCTTTCAACGATGCTACTTCAATTCCATATGTACTTGCACCTGTTCTATATAATCCCATAACACCTTCTCTTACTCTTCTCGCTACTGCTGGAGTACTATATAAGTTATATGAAAAATACTCCATACCTGATTCTATACGTGGTGTTGAATCTTCAAGTCCTAATGCAGTAGTTCCACCATCACAATTTAAATGTTGCAATCTAGCTTTAAAACTTTTTCCACGGGTAGCTTTTTCAACTATACAACAATATGACAATGGACCTGAAGGTTCATCTTTCTCACAATTATTATAATCTTCTTCTGTAAAATAAAATTTTACCCCAACAGGTTTTCTTTTTAAATTTAAAGCACATTGTAAATCCTCACAGTATTCCTTTAATTTTTCATTATCAAATGGGTCTTGAGGAAGCCCATATGAAATTAATTTATGCTTAAATGGCATAATACCCCCTCCTAAATATCTGATCTAAAAACAAATTAAATTTTTAACACATACAATCTATATAATCGCTACAAGATAAGTTTTTCTTTAATATTACTTATCTTTCTCTAACCAATCATATTTTAATATTGCATATACAGCTAAATCATAAAATTCCTTATTTTTACGTATTTTTGCTTGTCTTAAAGTTCCTTCATACTTCATTCCACTTTTAATCATTACTTTTCCTGAACCTATATTTTTAGTATCGTGTTTTGCTACAATCCTATTAAAATTAACCACTTTAAACAAATAATCAATTACTGCTGTTAATGCTTCAGTGGCTATCCCCTTTTTCCAATAACTTTTAGCTATACAATAACCTATTTCACAACAGCAATGTTCTTCTTCTAGTTTACCTATAGAAATACCACCAATAACTTTTCCTGTTTCTTTTAATTCTATAGCCCAATTATAACTGTTACTATATTTATATTCCTTAACCCATTGGTCTATAATTACCTTAGTATCATTTACACTATTATGTGGTTCCCATGTTAAAAATTTTGTAACTTCACTATCACTTGCCCAGTTTTTAAACATATCCTTTACATCATAAGCTTTAAATTTTCTTAATAATAATCTTTCTGTTTTTATATTCTTTGTGCCCTTATGCTTCAACATAAATTATGTTTAGTGAGAAAATGCATGATACTTATATACCCCCACTAAAAGCTCACTTCCTTTCTTAGTGTATATTTTATAGAACTTACTTTTGATAATAAATTATTAAGGCTATTCTTTTTTTCCATATGCATATATCACTTTCATATTAAAGCATATACCCTTTTCAGTCTTAAATTTTTCCAGTGTCTTATTTACAGCTAATTTAAAACTTTCAAACTTTTCATCACCTAATTTTTCTATACTTTCTAAAATACCTCTTAATGCATTATTCCACATTTCACTCCACCATTGATTTTCATCTAAATATATTACCTCATTATCTTCTTCATACACTTTAATATCTTTTAAATTTAGACTTTTCAGAAAACTTTTTACTCCATACACAGTATTTAATACTGTATCATCTTCTTTTTTATCTTTAACTTTATTACCTTTATTGCTATGAATAAATAAATACTCATTTATTATATCTGTTAACCAATTTTGACTTTCTTGTACCCCCCATAAACTCAAAGCTAATTGTCCCTTAAATTTTAACACTTTTAGAATCTTATTTAGCTCTTTATCCTCATTCAATATATATCCTATACTAAATCCTGATACTACATTATTAAAATATTCATTTTTGAACTCTAAATCCTCCCCATCCATTTGAAATACTTTTATATTATTTATGTTTTCTTTTATAATTTGTTTTTTAGTTTCATTTACCATAACCTTTGAGATATCTATACCTATAACCTGTCCCTTTTCCCCTACTCTTTGAGCTGCTGGAAACAATGATGCTCCACGACCTATACCTATATCTAGAACAAAATCCCCTGCATTCATATCTGATAACTCTATAAGTCTTTCTCCAAACCTCTTCCAATAATTAGGCCCTATCTCACTAAAATTCACTCCAACCTTATCCCAAAGATTTATTAATTCCCTTTTATCTTTAATCATATTCTCCCCCCAAAATATTAGTTATTTTATATAATACAATATTTTTCTTATTGTCCGTCACTATATATACTAGCTAACTTATTTAATATTTATTTAATGTCACTATTTATAATAATTATCAGTTTAATATTTAATTACTGTCACTAAAAATACGACTTAAATACATTAATTTTTAGTATGTAGTCAATTGAATTTACCAAAATTAATTTTTTTAAATAGTTTATGATAGCTTGTACAATTTTAAAGCTACTATAATATCAACTCTTTAATTTTTCCAAAAAAATCACTAAATTATTGAGGCTTCTTTTGCTATGAACTTTTTAAATATGTTTTTATATTTACTATTATGTCGGAGAAGCTCTATTCCATAATTAGTTAATGTGCATACTCTACTTGCAGTTATCCCCCC
>NZ_BAAABH010000023.1:0-56092 GCF_054767855.1 Clostridium sp. CTA-19
GATGAGAATTAACCCTGGTAAAAAGATTATTATATTTCTTGATAATGCTAAAACTCATAATAGCATTGCCATGCAAAAATTTTATTTTGATAACAGAGATAGGTTAGAACCGATATTCTTACCGAAATATTCTCCTAAAATGAACCCTCAAGAACATATTGGGAGACACTATAAATCTTTGTTATACAGGCCTAATGCTAGAGAAAATATTTATGAGCTTGTTATGAATACTAAACTTATTTTTGACGAATTAAGTTCAAATAAAAATAAACTTTTTTCGTTAGCTTATGCTAAAAATTACCTAGTACAATTTTAATTCTGAACTTGGAACCCTATATTTATAGGATTCCAAATTAGTGACTAAAATTATTCTTGGTAAATTTTTATAAAAAAATAACCAACATCTAATAGTTACTTTATAATATAACTGTAGAATATTGGCTTTTAAATCTAACACTTTTGAAATTATATTTTATATTTTCATAATTAAATTTTTATAAAAATCTTTTTCATACCCAACCTTTTTTAGTTTTTTATCTTTAATAAGCTTTTGTACTCGTGAAATGATAATTTTATCACTTATTCTATTTCCTTTTTCTAAATTTATATTATAAATAGAGTCAAAAATTATATCTTTTATATTTTTAGGTGTATAGTCAATACATTCAACTATAAATTTATCATAATAATCTATATCTACACCTACAATTTTTCCATTTTCAAAACTTCTCAATTCCTTATTTTCAATCATAAGCTCTTCCCATGTTTCATAATAAAAAATTTTTTCTTCAAAACTAACCGTTCTTTTTAAATTCATATATGATAAAACATCCTCATAATTAATTTCTCCTACACACCAAACTATTGAGTTATTGTCTTTAACTTGCTTGTGTATTTCTGAAGTATTAATACAATAAATTTTTGCTTCTGAATTTTTTAATTTCCACATCACATATAACATTCCACAAAATTCAAAAGGGCTATTACTATACCATATTACTACCCCTTCATACTTACGTATTTCTTTTTCAAAATTTTTATATTCAATTTCAAAACTATTTTCCCAATAATTAATATCATTAATTTTCAATAAGAATGATTTTCCTGTATATCTATCTAAATTAGATATTTCTCCAATTGATAAATCATCTGAAATACATACTACAGATTTAATAATTGGATAAGACGCTCTAAGTAAGTTCATCGCATTTTTACCAAAACATATATTCAATATTTTTTCTATTTTCAATAATAACATCCCCTTTATTACAGAAATTGTATATTGTTAAGATAATTTTACCATAATGAAAAGCCTCAAAATAAAAATTTTATTTTGAGGCTTTGTTTATATTAATAAAAAAATATATAATTAAAAATTATTCCTATAGCCATTGTAGCTCTTTTATAGTTTTTTCAACTAACTCCATACTCATGTTAGGATTTATAGTTTCTTCATGTCTTATAGTTATTACTGACATAGCTATTGCCACTTTAACTATTTCATCCATAGATAAATTATTCATATAACCATATGCTATACCTGATACAAAGGAATCTCCTGCCCCTGTAACATTTTTAACTTCAACTTGTTCACTCTTTACAAGTCCACAACAATTATTATTGCAATAATAAACTCCATCAACATCTAAACTAATAAATACATTTTCTACCCCTTGGTTTAATAAGAATTTACCAGCTCTTTTAGCATCTTCCATATTCTTAATTTTAAATCCACATAACGCTTCTGCTTCTAATCTGTTTGGTTTTATAGTGTGAAAGTATGGTATTAAATGCTTTATATTTGCCGCTTTTGCTGATGATATAGGGTCTAATATAAATTTAGTTTCACCCTTAAAAGTTTCTAATATGTATTTAAGTAATTCTGGATTGTCTGAATCTAATACTGTGTATTCCGAATTTCTAATTACATCCGCCTTTGAATCAATAAATTTGCTATCTAGTTTGTTTGCACTCTCCATATCAACTACAGCAGATACCATTTCACCATGCTCATTTAAAACAGCCATATATGTAGGTGTGCTACTATTCTCTAACATTAAAGAATTTTCCATGCAATATCCAATTTGTTTAGAATGCTCTATTATATCTTTTCCGTTTTTATCATCACCTATAACAGATATAAATTGAGTATCTACACCAACTCTAGCTAAGTTTTCTGCTATGTTTCTACAAACTCCTCCAAATGATATTTTAATATTTCCTGGTATGGAATCACATGCTTTATATTTATTTCCGCAAAATCCCAAAATATCTATGATTGACATACCAAGTACCAATACATATGAATTATTATCCTTACCCATCATTTTCCTCCTGAACACTTAAAATACTATTTTCTGAGTAACTTATTTTAATATAATTTATATTATAGATTTCAAACTTTAATTTTGAAATCTATAGGGTTCTAAGTTGACTTTTAAAATTATCCATTCCAAAACTTGGATACCTAAGATAGTGAGACATGCTTCCAATCACCTAAAATTCAATACTTCATTTTGTATAAAAACACCTTAAGATTATTGAATAAATTTAAATTGGAGCTTGTTTCACTATATACAACCAAATCTATATTTTCTAAAGCTAATATGTAAAATTATTTCATTTGAATTTTTGATAAATTTAAACAACTACATTTAAATTCCGCTCTTTTTAGGATTACACTTTTATATTTAAATTAACCATTGTATCCCTATATTTTTAAAATCTAATTTATACTTGAAAAAATTTAATATTTGGTACCAAATAAGCATTATATTGGATAAAATAATCGTTAACTTTTTATCTATTTCAAAGTCAATACTAATTATTTAATTAATAAAATTACACGTATAAATTAAATTTCAAACTTCAATATATGAAAAAAATAAAGCATAAAGCATATAAAAAATAAGATATCAAAGATTCGAAGCATATTTGTCACTAGACAAGAAGATGAAATCCATTCATAGTTGGGCTATGTATGGATTTTATCGACAAAGTATTCTCGGCAAATAGGCGAGAATATTGACTTTATTATTTATTTAATTATGCCCAACTTAAATACCCTATAAAGTAAGCAAAAATGCGTGCTTAAAAAAATTGTACATATAAAATAATAACTTAATATATAACAATAATCAATTATTTTTGACATTTTTGTGACATTTGGGTTAATTTTCTTGTAGTTTTTTGTCTTATTTTCCCCAATTGGAAAATAAATTCTGTAAATTTCTATAAAATAAAAATTGAGAATTGATTTTTAAAATTTAATACTATAAAAAGCATTAAATTTTTTATCTCAATCCTCAATTTAAATAAAGTTACTTTTATTACATATTTCTTGTAGCTATTAAATCTACGCCAGTATCTAAAATGTTTTTAACTATTACGTCTCCAACCTTAATTGGTGCTTCTACTTCTATATCATTTAAAAGCTCCATACATTTTATATTTAACTCTTTTGGTATAGCTGTATTTGTTTTTACTGGCAATCTTTTATGAACGCCACCTTTAACTTTAACTGTTGATGTAACAACTCTTGTTGGCGCTGTTAATTCTTTAACTCCATACTCTGCCCCTCTTGGACATAAGTTTCCTGTTACTTTATAATCATTATCTATATCTACACTTAAGTGACATCCTCTTGGACATACTATGCATATTAATTCTTTAACCATAAAATTACGCCTCTTTCTCTACAGATATTGTTATTTCATTTGTTGCAATTCCCTCAAGCTTCATTTTAGGAACCATTATTTTTTCCATTTCAGCTGGTGCCATATGTTTTCTCTTAAAACTTAATAGCTCTTCATCGCCAGCCTTAACTTTTATGGAAACATCATGCTGAACTGCATTAGTTCTCATAAATACTTCTATTCCTTTATCAATGTTTTCTAATCTTATTTTTTGAGGAACTGTATAAGTTATTCCATTGCCATTTTTTATAGCTATATAGTTTTCACTATCTTTTATTTCATTTTTTATATATTTTGCTGCATTTGCTCCAGCTCTTTTACTTTCTGCTGTAACAAAATCAACAAGGTCATGAACATGAACAACATTTCCACAAGCAAATATTCCTTTTATACTAGTTTCCATCATTTCATTTACAACTGGACCGTTTGTTCTTCTATCAAGCTCTATTCCTGCATTTTTAGATATTTCATTTTCAGGAATTAAACCTACTGAAAGAAGTAACGTATCACATTTAAATTCTTTTTCAGTTCCTTCTATAGTACTTCTATTTTCATCGACCTGTGATATTACTATAGATTCAACTCTTCCATCACCTTTTATATCTGTAACTGTGTGTGAAAGATATAGTGGTATATCATAATCATTTAAACATTGTACTATATTTCTATTTAATCCATTTGAATATGGCATAAGCTCCACTACTGCATGAACCTTAGCTCCTTCTAAAGTCATACGTCTTGCCATAATAAGTCCTATATCTCCAGAACCTAATATAACAACATCTTTTCCTACCATATATCCTTCCATGTTTACATATCTTTGAGCAGATCCTGCTGTAAATACTCCTGCTGGTCTATCTCCAGGTATAGATATTGCTCCTCTAGTTCTTTCTCTACAACCCATAGCTAAAACTATAGCCTTTGCATTTATAACCATATAGCCATCTTCTGAGTTGATAGCATGAATTTCTTTTTTATTTGTAATATCTAAAACCATTGTATCTAGTTTTACATCTACTTTTGTATTATTTAATAAATCTATGAATCTTTGAGCATATTCAGGACCTGTAAGCTCTTCTTTAAAAGTGTGAAGTCCAAAACCATTGTGTATGCACTGCTCTAATATTCCGCCAAGTTCTTTATCTCTCTCTATAACTAATATTTTTTCTGCGCCATTATCGTATGCTTCTATTGCTGCTGCAAGTCCTGCTGGACCTCCACCTATAACTACTAAATCGTAATTCATCTTCAAATCCTCCTGCTACTTTCTTTTAGTTTCACCTGTTAAAATATAAGAGCCCTTTTTATCTAAAACTATATCTTTTAAATCTTTATTTAGCTCTCTTGCTAAAATTTCTTGTACTCTTGGACCACAGAAACCGCCTTGACATCTTCCCATACCTGGTCTACATCTTTTCTTAACACCATCTAAAGTTGTAGCTCCCACTGGTCTTTTTATGCTATCTAAAATTTCTCCTTCTGTTATGTTTTCACATCTACAGATTATTCTACCGTAAGCTGGGTTTTCTTTTATTACCTTTGCTTTCTCTTCAGTTGATAGTTCCATAAAATTAATTTGTTTACGCTCTTTTATAAAGTCTTTTTTTTCTTTTAAGCTACATCCAGTATTTTTTAATAATTCAATTGTCTCTAAAGCAATTGCTGGTGCTGAAGAAAGTCCTGGTGACTTCATTCCTGCTAAATCAATAAATCCTTTAGCATCTTTTGCTTCTTCTACTATAAAATCCGGTCTTGTAGAATACGCTCTAAGTCCTGCAAAGTTTCTTATTCCATCTCTAAAAGAAATTCCTTCAACAGATAAAACCCCTTTATCCCTTACAAAAGTAAGAGCATCTGAAGTTGTTGAAACATCCTCTTTATTTTCTATATCCTGTGCATCTGGTCCTACTAATAAGTTTCCATGAACTGTTGGAGTAACTAAAACACCTTTTCCTAGTTTGTTTGGACATTGGAAAATTGTTTTTTCAACAAGACTTCCTTGACTCTTATCCATAACATAGTACTGGCCTTTTCTTGGAATAATATCATAATCAGCACTTCCAACCATATTGTGAATCTTATCTGCATAAACACCAGCTGCATTAACAATATATTTAGCACATATCGGCTCTTTTTCATTATTTACATATATTTTATATCCATTTTCATCTTTTTCAATTGAAGTTACTTCAGAATTTAATTGAAGTTCTACACCATTTACTACTGCATTTTCCATTAATGCTATTGTGTATTCCCATGGTCCTACAATTCCACCTGTTGGTGCATATAATGCCCCTTTTATTTCTTTACTTATATTAGGTTCCATAGATAAAACTTCTTCTTTATTTAAAACTTTTAAATCTTTAACACCATTTCTAGTTCCATTTTCGCAAAGCTCTTTAACATTTTCTAAATCTTCATCTGAAAAAGCTAAAACTAATGAACCATTTCTTTTAAAAGGAACTGATAATTCTTTACATATGTCTTCAAACATTTCATTTCCTTTTACGTTCACTCTTGCCATTATTGTTCCATTTTTAGGATCATATCCTGCATGGATTATTGCACTATTTGCTTTTGTAGTTCCATTAGCTACATCATTTTCTTTGTCTAACACCTTAACTTTTAAGTCATATCTTGAAAGCTCTCTAGCAACAGACGCGCCTATAATTCCTGCTCCTACTATAACTACATCATACATAATTTTTTCCTCCTAGAAATTAGCCATTTATCTAAATTTATAAAAAATAATTAATCTTCTTTTTCTTCCCATTCCATAGCTCTTACAACTGCTCTTTTCCAGCCCTTATAAAGCCTTTCTTTTTCTTCTTCACTTAAGTTTGGCATATATTCATTATCTATATTCCACTTATCTTTAATCTCTTCTTTACTTTCCCAGAACCCTACTGCAAGTCCAGCAAGATAAGCTGCTCCTAATGCTGTAGTTTCTCTTATAAGTGGTCTTCTTACTGTCTTTCCTAATATGTCAGATTGGAATTGTAACAAGAATCCATTAGAACTTGCTCCACCATCTACTTTTAACTCTGTAAGACACATTCCTGTATCTTCAACCATTGCATCTATAACATCTTTAGTTTGATATGCTATAGATTCAAGTGCAGCTCTGATTATATGGTTTCTATTTGCACCTCTTGTAAGTCCAAATATTGCACCACGTGCATACATATCCCAGTATGGTGCGCCAAGTCCAGTGAAGGCTGGAACTATGTAAACTCCACCATTATCTTTAACTTTTTTTGCAAAATATTCTGTATCGTGAGCATCATTAACAATTCTAAGTTCATCTCTAAGCCATTGAATAACAGCTCCACCAACGAATACACTACCTTCTAGTGCATATTGAATTTTATTATCTATTCCTATTGCAATTGTTGTTATAAGTCCATTTTTACTGTTTATGATTTCATCACCAGTATTCATAAGTAAGAAGCAACCTGTTCCGTAAGTATTTTTTGCAGAACCTTTTTCAAAACATGCTTGACCAAATAATGCTGCTTGTTGGTCTCCAGCTATTCCTGCTATTGGAACTCTAGTACCACCTTTACCTCCAAGGTTTGTTCTTCCATATACTTCACTACTGTTTTTAACTTCTGGTAAAATATTTTCTGGTATATCTAAAATCTCTAGTAATTTTTTATCCCATTGTAATGTTTTTATATTGAAAAGCATTGTTCTTGATGCATTTGTATAATCTGTTGCATGAACTTTTCCATTAGTAAGTTTCCATAAAAGCCATGTATCAACTGTTCCGAATAAAATTTGACCTTTTTCTGCTTTTTCTCTTACACCTTCAACATTATCTAAAATCCATTTTATTTTTGTAGCTGAAAAGTAAGCATCTACAACAAGACCTGTATTTTCTCTTATATATTCTTCATGACCATCTTTTTTTAATTTGTCACATATATCTGCCGTTCTTCTACATTGCCATCCAATTGCATTGTAAACAGGTTTTCCTGTCTCTTTATCCCATAAAACTGTAGTTTCCCTTTGATTTGTAATTCCTATAGCTGCTATATTTTCTGCTAATAATCCTGTTTTTGCTAAAGCTTCTATAAGTACTCCATATTGAGATGCAAATATCTCCATAGGATCTTGCTCAACCCATCCTTTTTTAGGATAAAAACATGTTATTTCCTTTTGGACTATCTCTAAAATATTTTGATCCTTGTCAAAAACTATCGCCCTTGAACTAGTCGTCCCCTGATCTAAAGCCACAATATACTTTTCCATTAATAATCCCTCCAAACAAATAAAAAAAGCTACAAAAACAACACACCCCCACTTTAAGCATAATCAAATAAATAGTAGACTAATATTTTAAATATTTAATCCTTTATTTCTTTTCATATGCCTTAACGGCGTTTTTGTTTTTGTAGCTTTTCTCTAATTCTCTCGCTACATAAACCATATATCTTTTTTAGTAGAGGAAACTGCTGTAGCTCCAGCTTGAAGCGCAGTCATTATATCCTCTTTATCCTGTATTAGCCCACCAGCAATAACTGGTACTTTTGCAAAACCAACTACGGTTTTAATTATTTTAGGCATAACTCCAGGTAATATTTCTATTGCATCTGCATATCCTGCATTCATATATTTTTTACTACCTTCCAAAGACAATGAATCAAGTATGAAACATCTTTGGACTGTTATAAATCCGTTTTCTTTAGCTTTTTTTATTATGTTTGATTTTGTACTAATTACTCCATCTGCCGATGTATTATTTTTTAAAAAGGTTATCACTATGTCTCGATTTGCAAGTCCATCAACTAAATCGATATGAACTATAGCTATTTTATTTTTTTCTTTAATCCTTTTAGTTATATCGGATATGTTACATATATCACCAAAAAGAACAAACACGACTTTTGAGTCGGATTCTAAAGCCTTACAAAGACCATCCATATCTTTAACTGCAGATACTATCGGTGACTGTTCTAATGCGTCATAAAAAACATTTCTCATCTAATCAACCTTTTCAAAGTTATTATAAATATAAAAACTTTATTCATATTTATTAATATTATAATATAAATCATATAAAAAATAAACCTATTAATTTTTTACAGATAAATATTTACTACTTTTTAATACATTATTCATTTTCTGAATATGAGTTTAATATATCACCAAATTTATTTTTATTAAGAGTATGAAGTACCACACCACTTACTTCATAACTAGATGTATTGCCATCTTCTCTTAATTTTTTTAAAGTTTCCATTATATCAGATACTAACAATTCTACATCTGAATTATTTAATATAGTAGCTGAATCCTTTGCTGCATTTTCAATACTTACTTTTATTTTATCTTTTTTAAGTTCTTCTATTCTTCCATCTTTTTTTATTATATTCATTTTTTCACCTCATATTTCTAATTTTTAGTTTTTATATGTAATTTTTTTAATTTTTAGAAATTTTAACCTTCCTTCTATTTCAAATAGTATATAATAATATGTAATTCTAAATGTAATACTGAATTCTTAATCATGGTATTAATAAATAATGCTATATTTGGAATCCTATATATACATAAGGTTACAAACTTAATTTTCTAGTTAAGAGTGAAGAGTTATAATCTTTACCTTAAAGTAATAATTATCTTAATAAATTAGTTCTAAAACTTATAATCTTAAATTATTTTTTAAAAGAGGTTCTATATGAAATTATTTGATAAATCTAAAAATATATACTTAATAAAAACTATATCTACTTCATATGAAAATATAAGATTTTCTTATTGGGAAAATTTACTCTTTGAAGCAATTTATAAAATACTTACTATTAGTATTTTTACACCATTTATTTCTTTGATATTTAATAAATTTCTTTATTTTGCTGGTTTTAATAGTTTAACTAATGGAGAACTTATAAGATTTGGACTTAGTAGATATGGATTTTTAACATTTATTGTTTTAACGCCAATAATAATAGGAGTTATATTTATAGAGCTTTCTGTTCTTATAATAATCTCTTATTTTAGTAACTATAAAAAACGTATAAATTTAAAATCAGCACTAAAAAAAGCTTTCTCGAATATTAAAATTATATTTGGTTTTGGAATGATTCATATGGCATTATATTTAATTCTTCTTTTGCCATTATTTAATGTAGGTGCTAACTCATCTTTAATTCCATCTTTAAGTATTCCTAATTTTGTTTCAGATGAACTTATGAAAACCACTTTAGGTGGAATTTTATATTTATTAGTATTAGCAGTTATTTTTTACTTAAACGTAAGATGGATATATTCTATTCATATTGTGATTTTAGAGGGAGAAACAAGTTTTAGGCGTGCTGCTAAGAAAAGTAGTGAAATAGTAAAGAAAAATTATATTAAAACTGTTGTTATTTTAATTAGCTCTATAATTTTATTCTTTTTACTTTATATACTATTATCATTTTTACTAGTTTCTCTTATCTGCTTTATAATTTGGCTTGTGAATAAATCTTTTGTTTATAAATTTTCACCAGCTATTACCTTTGTAATTTCTTTAACTCTATACTATATCTTAATGACTATAACTACACCTATTGTTATTAATACACTTACAATTCTTTATTTAGATTATTGTGATAAAAAGAATATTTGTATTGATAATATAGAATTTACTAGTAATGACAAAAAACAAAGTTTTACTGTAAAACATAAGAAAGTAATTTTATCTCTTGTAATAGTGCCAGCTCTTTTGTTTTTCGTAATAACTTCTTTATTGGTAGATAGTTCTATTGTTAGGGCTGTAAATGATACCCATAATAATTTTAAAATTATGGCTCATAGAGGTTATACAAATGCAGGTGTTGAAAATAGTTTAGAAGCTATAGAAGGGGCAATAAATGCCAATGCAGACTTTGCTGAAATAGATGTACTTCAAACTAAAGATAATAAACTTATAGTTATCCATGATACTAATCTTAAAAGGCTTGCAAAAAAAAATGTAAATGTATATGACTTAACCTTAGATGAAATTAAAACGCTACAAACTTCTCAAAATGGATTTGTAAGTAAAATTCCTACTTTAGATGAAGTTTTAAAATTTTCTAAAGGTCGTATTAAGCTAAATATAGAATTAAAACTTCATGGGTACGAAAATAATTTTGTAGATGATTTTTTAAATATATTAAATGAAAATGATTTTTATAATGATTGCATAGTTCAATCTATTAACTATAATATTTTAAAGGAAGTTAATAAAAAGGCTCCTAAATTAACAGTAGGATATATAGTGGTTGCAGGTATTCCAAATGTTGAATTTATGGATATTGATTTTCTATCCGTTGAGGAATCTATTATAAGTAATAAACTCATAATGGCCTGTAGATTATTTAATAAAGATATTTATGTTTGGACTGCAAATACATTAACTTCAATAGAAGAATATTACTATATGGGTGTAGATGGAGTAATTACCGATGAGGTAAAAGCTGCTAGAGAATTAATAGACTCTATATCTAAAGATAATTTTCAATTTCAACTTAACGATTTAATTCAATCTTTTATTTAAGTTTTAACTTAATAATAAGGAGAGTACTGTATGAACTCTCCTTATTTTTTTCACCTCTAACTAATCTAGTTGTATACAATTTTATACATTTATATAATAACTTTTAATGATTTTCAACATTAATGTAACTTGTTAAAGTAATTTTTATGTTTTTATAAGTATTATAATTAACAATACTTTTGGCATATTATATTAAGTTTTATGCATATTTTGTATATTAATACATCATTTTATGTATATTCCACTTATAAATTGTATTTTTATTTGATTTTATGACGAAAAAGGGTGGACTTTTTTCATTTTCTGTATTATTATAATAAGAAATTGTATATTTATAAACTAAAGAAGGAGGAATTATATATGCTAAAAACAGAAAAAGCATCTTATTCTAAAGGGAACTTATTATTATTTTTATTACCATCTTTAATTGGCGTATTGTTTTTCATGACACCTGTTCCCCATGAAGGCGAATTAACAATACCAGTGGCCATACTATCTAGGGCTTTACTTAATAGATTAATCGATTTTATGCCATACATAGTATGCTTTATGATTACTTTAGCTGCACTTGGAACATTAGTAACTAAATTAGTAAAACCTAATTTTATTATAAATAATAAATTTTTTAATTCATTATTTAATATTTCACCAATTTGGGCTGCATCAAGATTTTTCGGAATGATTTTTGTAATATGTGCTACTTTTAATATTGGTCCAAATTTCATTGTATCAGAAAACACAGGTGGACTTTTACTTTATGATTTACTACCAATTCTATTCTCAGTATTTTTATTTGCTGGATTATTTCTACCACTGTTATTAAACTTTGGATTATTAGAATTCGTAGGAACTTTTTGTAGTAAAGTAATGAGACCAGTTTTCGGATTGCCTGGTCGTTCATCTATAGATTGTATAACTTCTTGGCTTGGTGATGGAACTATAGGTGTACTACTTACTAGCAAACAATATGAGGAAGGTTATTATTCTGCTAAAGAAGCTTCAATAATAAGTACAAGCTTCTCTGCTGTTTCAATAACATTTAGTTTAGTTGTAATAGCTCAAGTAGGACTTTCTAATATGTTTATACCATTTTACTTAACTGTTACATTATGTGGAATAATTTTAGCTATAATAACTCCACGTATACCACCACTTTCAAAAAAAAGTAGAAACTTTTTTAATAATGCTAAATCAGAAAATAAGGAAATCATTCCTGAAGGTTACACTTCTTATCAATGGGCTTTAACTCAAGCATTAGAAAGAGCTGAAAAAAACAAAAACTTCTCTGAATTAGTTTTTGAAGGTGTAAAAAATGTTTTAGATATGTGGCTTGGAGTTCTTCCTATTGTTATGGCTATAGGAACACTTGCTTTAATAATTGCTGAGTATACTCCAGTTTTCCAAATACTTGGTATGCCGTTCATACCAATACTTAATCTATTACATATCCCAGAAGCAGCAGCTGCTTCTCAAACTTTAATAGTAGGTTTTGCAGATATGTTCTTGCCAACAGTTATAGGTGCTACAATAGTTAGCCCAATGACAAGATTTATCATAGCATGTATATCTGTAGTTCAATTAATATATATGTCTGAAATAGGAGGACTTATACTTGGTTCAAAAATACCAGTTTCATTAAAAGATTTATTTATAATCTTCTTAGAAAGAACATTAATTGCTCTTCCTATTGTGTCATTAATAGCACACATAATATTCTAATAAACAAAGAAATCTCAAAATGAATAAAACATTTTGAGATTTTTTTATTTCATAAATCATTTTATTTGAAAATCTTGCAACCATTCAACCATTGCTATTGCAAACTTATTTAAATATTGATAATCTAAAATTTCTAACCCAGCATTTTGTTTGTCCGGCAATGAACCCATTTCAGATTGAGATATATGAATATTAGGGATTCCTAGCTTTTCAAAAGAAACATAATCGCTTACTCCGCTGTTCATTTTCATAGTCATTTCAACTTTTTCACTTGAAACAATATCTGAAAATTCTATATTACTTTCCGTTAAGTTCTTTTTTAATGATTCATAAAGTTTTTCAGATTCACTAATATTACTAATATTTTTTAATGCAAGTGGTCCTCCTGTTTTTAATCCAATGCAATCAATGTTCACATTGCATAAACTTTCATATTTTTCTTTTATATCATTTACAAAGTTTTCACTGCCAACAAATAGTTGCATCTCTGCATTTGTAATACAAAAGATTATATCCTGATCAGGTAAATTATTTTTTGAATTATTTTTTAAAATATCCGCCATTTTTAATGCAACAGCTACACCTGATGCATTGTCTAAAACTCCTTTTCCAAATGAATCTATATGAGCTGTTATTACAATTGCTTTTTTATTGTCTTTGCCACTTATCTTTCCTACAATATTATTTAATTCTATTTGTTCATCAATTAAATTACCATTAGCTGAATAACCTTTATTTTTATAAATAAATTCATGCAAATATGATTCGCCAAAAACATATTCTAAATTCATATTCGAAAACAAATTATTTATATATTTAACAGCTAATTCATTTCCTTTATCTTCAACTGATTTATATCCAATTTCATCAGAACATATATATTCTACTACACCTTCAACATCTACATAACTTTCTTTTTTATTAATTGAAACACTAGTTTCTTTATTTTTTGTATTAGTATTTTTTTCTTTATCAACTCCACAACCGATTAATGTAAAACTAATTATTAAAGTTAAAACTAAAAATAATAATTTGTTATTCTTAATCATATATTACCCACCTAACATTAATATATTATTTAAGAGTATAATTTTTCACCATAATACCTTACCATTAAAATTCATTTGTTTATAGGTTATCATAACTACAATAAATAACATGTAACTTATTGTAATTTGTTTATATTATTTTCTGTCATATTTATATTAAATTTATTATAATTCATCATAATTCTTTATAAATGTTTTTATACTATAGCCTTGATATATTACTAATTTTATAAAGTCTTTATCATGTTTTTCTCATAAAATTGATTAATCAATGCAAAAAAAATTATTTTATTTAAAGACTCTTATTTAATTAAAAACATTTCCTAACACATTTAACTATTTTAATCATCTAAATTTTAATTTATTAACTTACCTAACCTTACTTTTTAATGACAAATATAACTTTAAGTTAGTTATGACTTTTAGTTGTGCCTTAGAAACTCTTATAAGATTTTTTAACATTATTAGGACCGAAACCCAAGGACGGGTTTCGCGACTGCCTAGACAGGACGTCGATTCAGCCGTTTAGTCCTAAAAATTTTCAAAAAGATTATTAGAGTTTCTTGAAATAACTAACTGAATAACGATTTAAAGTTATATTTATCATTTTTTATAACAACAAACTCCTTATATAAACTAAAAATTTAATTAAAATTTTATAAAACAAATAAAAAGCCGTATTAAAATAGATTTGTTCTTCTATTTTAATACAGCTAATTTAAATAAATTATTAATCTTCATCAAAGAAATCTAAATATGAATAGGTTTCTCCGTCCTTTTTCCATCCTAATATTGCATCCATGTTTACATTCTGTGCTGCCCTGAATATAGATTTATCTACATCTTTAAAGTTTTTCTTTAAATCTGCTATCATATCCTTTATCTCAAAACGTTTGTTTCCTATTTTCTTTGCAGCTACCATACATGCACAATTTAATGGCCATATACCACTGTTTTGAATGAATTTTTGTATATATGGCTCTTCTACATAATAAAGTGGTCTTATAAGCTCTAATCCTTCAAAATTAGTTGCTTTTAATTTTGGAAGCATTGTTTTAAAGTTTCCTGCATATAAAACATTTAACATTGTAGTTTCTATTACGTCATTAAAATGGTGACCTAGTGCAAGTTTATTACATCCAAGTTCTTGAGCCTTTGAATATAATGCACCTCTACGCATTCTCGCACACATATAACATGGATAGTCTTTAGCTATGTCATCAACAATTTTAAATATCCCTGAGTCAAATATATGTATAGGTATATTTAAGTAATTACAGTTGTCAATTAAAAGCTGTTTAATATCTTCATGATAACCAGGATCCATAGCTATAAACTCTAGTTCAAAATCCATTTGGCCATGTCTTTTTAATTCCTGAAAACATTTTGCCATAACTAAACTGTCTTTTCCTCCAGATATAGCTACTGCAATTTTATCTCCATCTTCTACCAATTTATAGTCTTTTATAGCCTTTATAAATTTAGACCATATATGTTTTCTATATTTTTTTATTAAGCTTCTTTCAATTTCTTGTATAGGGCGTCTTTCGTTAAATGGAATTAATACTTCACATCCACTACCAGCTAATCCCTCTTTATTTTCTTCACTCATATTTACACCTCACTTACCTTTAAAATATTATAACACCAATCTATAGTGATACAAACTCACTTTTGAACTTCTACATTAAAATAACAAAAAAGAGTTTAAAAATTTAGCTTATAAAAACTCATTTTCTAAACTCTCTTATATAACTTTATAAATTATCCTAAATTATTTATCTTGAGCTTCTTGAATAGATTTTTTTACAGTTAATAATATTATACTATATAACTAAGTTTATATACTTTTTTACTATTTACTTTCATAATTAAAAATAAACATTATCTATAGTTTAATAATTATTTACTAAACTTAAATTAAAGGTTATTTATATGTTTTAATATTTAATAGTTTTTATAGATGTGTCTTGAAAAAATGTATTTGCATTATAAAGCATTAACATTTCATCTATTTCATTCTTTTCTATTAATTTTGATAAGTCTTCTGTATAGTATCTTAAATCTACCATATATATTTCACTAAAATCATTTATTAAAAATGGAACAAAAGAATTAGCATAAGAATCCTTTACTATAAGCAACTTTCTATCACTATTTGCTTTTGTACTTATCTTTACTAAAGGATGGTTTCCATCTAAGAAAACAGTATACTTATCTTTCTTCTTAAGGTTATCCATTGCATATATAGAATTACTCTCTTTTTCTTCTAACGGATACTCTACCTTTATATCTTCATCTATGTGATTTTTATATTTATAAAGATTAATACTATCAGAAGATACATCTCTAAAATTACCTTTAGAATATAATGAGCCTAAAAATTCATTACTCACTTCTACTTTATCAAAGTTATCTTTATCTGCTAAAGACAGATTCATGCTCTTAGCTAGCTCTTCATAAGCATAATACGCTCCATCAGTTGTCCAGTGATGATCCGTTTTATAATATATGTACTCATCTTTTTTTGAATTTAACTTTTCATATACATCTACAAAATTTATATCTTCATTTAAACCATCTTTAAACTTATCTAGATATGTTTTTTCACTAGGCTCTACTACATAGTGTGGTAACTTATCTTTAAGTATATCCACTGCAGTAGGTGCTAATACAATATATTTTTTTAACTCTTTAGATTGATTATCAAAGTTATTGATAGCATTTACCCTAGTATCAACCTCTTCTTGTGATGGTGCTTTAAATTTTTCAAGTAAATAATCATCTTTTCCTAAGTAAACATCATTACTTTCTTTTTTTCCTATAAATTTATCGTATTTAGATTTTAATTCTACCCAAAAATCTCTAAATGCAAATTGGTCAGAAATATATTCTTCATATTTTTTAGTAAATTTACCTTCAAGCAAAGATTCTATTGAAAACTTAGGCTTCTTTTGAAGCACTCTATTTTCCAACTCTGAAAAATCTTTATTTGGAGTTATTATGTTTAAAGCTACAATAGATGTAAAAAATACAATAAACATTATAGCTACAATTATCTTTAATAATTTATTATTTTTGTTCAACACTTTCACCTCTTTTAAGCTAATTATTCATACTTCTAAAATCTAAAGTATAAGAATGGATTATAAGTTTCATTAACTAAATAAGCCACTGATATAACTAACATTATTAAGTATATACTTGGTAATATTACTATCTTTAAAGTTTTTAGTTTTATTTTTATAAAATCAACTAATCTTTTTAAGATAGGTGTTGAACATATTATAACTGCTATGATTAATCCTATATTAGTTGTGAGATAATACATTGTCATACTATCCATTAAAGGATTGCTATTAAGACCAAACATAACTTTTATGTACTTTAAGGCACTGTTTAATGTTTCTACATCAAAGAACACCCAACCGATTATAACTAATACCATTGCATATAAATTAGCAATAAATCCAGGCATTTTTTCAAGCCATTTTAATAAGAACATTTTCTCTATTACTAATATACATCCAAAGTAAAGCCCCCAAACTATAAAGTTCCAGCTTGCTCCATGCCAAAGGCCAGTAAGAAACCAAACTATAAATAAATTTCTTAAATGTTTCGCTAGTGAAACTCTATTACCACCTAACGGTATGTATACATATTCTCTAAACCAAGAGCCTAAAGATATATGCCATCTACGCCAAAACTCTGTAATACTCTTTGATATATATGGGTAATTAAAGTTTTTCATAAAATCAAAACCTAACATTTTTCCAAGACCGATTGCCATGTCTGAATACCCACTAAAATCAAAATATATTTGGAAGGTAAATGCTATTATGCCAAGCCACGCTCCAATCACAGTAACATCATTTATTGGAGTATTTTTAATAGTAGTCCATATAATTCCTATGTTATTAGCTAGTAAAACTTTTTTAGCTAAACCTACTATAAATAATTCGCATCCTTCTCCAAACTTTTCTAGTGTTTCATGCCTATTATCTATTTGTTTTGCAACCTCTCCATACTTTACAATAGGACCAGCTACTAACTGTGGGAACATTGTAACATACGCACCAAAAGATATGATGTTGTTTTGCACTGGAATCTTATCTAAATAGACGTCTATAGTGTATGACATTGTCTGAAACGTATAAAATGATATACCTACAGGTAATGGTAAAGTTTTTGCTACTAAATTTAGACCAAGTAATCCATTAACGTTCGCTATAAAGAACCCATAATATTTAAAAAATGCTAAAATTCCTAGATTAATAACCATAGAAATAATAAGAACAAGTCTTGCCTTGCTCTTATTGTCTCTATATTTATCTATAAGAATTCCATTAGTATAATCAAACACTGTTGAAAATAGCATTATTCCTATATAAACAGGCTCACCCCATGCATAAAATATAAGACTAAATATCAATAATACTAAGTTTCTTATTCTTTTAGGGGATATATAGTAAACTAGTAATGTTACAGGTAGAAATACAAATAAAAATATTAAACTACTAAATACCAATTTACGTCCCACCTTAATTATTAAATTTTGTTTTTATATTATTTTAAAGAACCATCAAAAGCTTCTTCTATTTTTTCTGCATCTTTTGATACTGCTAATAATATGTACGTTCTTTCAGATTTTAAAACCTTGTTTTCTACTAAATTATATTGTTCTGGAAGATAATCTTTAAATCCTTCACCATTTTCATTTGCTTTTGCTTCGATTTGTTTTTTCATATCTTCAACTTTTGCTTCATCTTTAACTTTTATAACAGCTACTTCATCAGCTTGTAAGTTTGTTTTTGGTATGTAAAATGAAATTTCTTCTATATCCTCTGACTTAACTCCAACAAACTTCTCTAATTTTTCTTCATTACCTTCTTGCATATCTGCAAATTCTGTTGAATTTTTTATGTTTTCTATTACTTCTTTTGTCGTTGGATTTTTCTCCTTAGTACTTGTCCCACAACCAGTTAACATTCCTACCGTTAGCATTGCTCCAAAAGCAATTGCCATTATTTTTTTTGTTTTAGTGTTTCCTTTTAACATATTTTTCATCCTTCCTGTATTTAGGCATACTCAAATAAATAATAAACTAATATTCTCACTTATTTGCCATAAATACTTTGTCGATAAATCCCATACATAGCCCCACTATCACTAGATTTTATCTCTTTGTCTCATGACAAATATACTTTGAATTTTTGACTTTTTATTTCTTTTTATACGCCTTAAAATTTTTATGTACTGATTTAATTAACCTAACTTTTCATTCTCAATTTTTAAGTAGATAAATTTAAACCTACTTTCCCTTATAATTAATGTAAATTGTTTTTTATTTCATCTATCCATGTGCTATAAAAAGTTCCTTTAACATGTTTACCATCTGGCTCAAAAGAATCATCATTTCCTTTTAAAAGCTTGCTAATATCTATATAATTAACTCTTTGTCTCACACACATATTTACAATTAATTTATTAACTTCTTCTATGCGAGTATTAGTAATTCCATTTGTAGCATCCTCTCCAAAACTTGCTACTGGAAATACTGATTGAACATATATAGTAGAATTTGGCACTTCTTTTTTTATATCTTCTATTAGTTTTTCATATTGTGAAATAAAATCTTCATTTTTAGAAAAACAAATCAAATCATTCATTCCATAAAGTATAAATATATTTTTAGGATTTATATCTTTTAATTGATTTACATAACTTACTGCAACTTCAGTAGTATCTCCTTTGTTAGCTAAAACTCTTTTATCCTCTACTAATTCATAAAAAGAGAACCCTTCCGTTATAGAATCTCCCATAAATGCAGATGTTGTTAAAATATTTTCATCACTGCTTGTCTTACTATTTTCTATTTTATTTTCCTTATTGTCACTTTTACCTTGTTCCTTGTCTTTGACTTCTTCATTGCTTTTAGAATCTTCTAACTGTTTTTCCTCTTCTTTTTTTCCATATACCAATTCATTTTTTTTATTTACATTCTTTATATAATTAATCATTGGCATAGATGCACCAAATATAATAATCAAACATACTATTATTGCCATAATTAGTCTTTTCTCGTTAACCACAACATACTTTTTCTTTTTGTTCATAATGCACCTCAAAACATCTATGTTAAAACTTTTAAAGTTAAATACCTACATTAGTGTATATAATATACTTTAATACTAAACTATATTATCACAATTAAAGGATATTTTAATATAATTTTTAACACTTTTACATAAAAATTTTATCATTTAATATAGCAAAATTAATTACAATAATATTAAATTATAACTAATTTTATATTATTTTTTTAAAAAATCTAAACTTTACTATTATATCTTTTAATAAATTTAAAATTATTAACTTTTTGTTCAAAATTTTTAAACTCCTTATTGATGAGATTAATCATCTATAAGGAGTTTTTTAATTACAAAAATTTAGTATGTTATTTTTGATATATTTATTTCTTTAAATTCTTATACATTTTAATCATTATATTTACAACCTCATCAATATTGTTTTTGTTATCTTTTATAAACTCTATTATTTCTTCTGCTGATGGTTGCTTATAAACATGAGCTATTCTATTTCGATATCTTCTATAAACATTTAAAAAAACATATATATCTTCATTTATAATATGATTTTCATATAATTTTTTTATAGACTTTTCCATATCATCACTGATTTTATATTGTTTTAATTCTTTTAAGCATAAAGATGTAAAGCTTTCTATTAATATAAAATACTCTAAAAAACTTTGTTTTATTGAAGATTTTATAAGTATTTTTATGTCTTCATCTTCAACTTCATATAGTTTCACTAAAGCTTTATCTAAAATTCCTAAAGTTTCTTTTATATTTTTTATTATATCGTATAAGCGTTCTTTATTCATCTAAGATCACATCTCTTTCCCTAAAATATCTAAATTCTTCATTATCTTTATAAACAATATCTGTTTTATTATAATCCATACTATACAAATCTAAATCATCATTATAGATTAATATTCCAGTATCATAAACGGATACCTTAAATTTCAAATCTAAATCATCATTATTCAAATTAATAATGTCAATTTCTCTTTTCAAAAAAGATTTTAACTTTTCTTCTAATTCCATTATACTATTTAAGCTTATTTTTTCTTTACTTAAAATTGCAATATCAACATCTGAATACTCAGCAAAATCTTTCCTTACTATACTCCCAAATACTATGACAGAATTTATTTTATATGATTTAAATAAGTCTAATATTTTCTGTGATTTAAGTATATTTATTATTTCTTTTGCATTATATAAATGGTCTAAATCATTTAAACTCATTTTTTCACCTCATATTAAATTAATATATAATGTTATTATATCCTACACTATGTCAATTATAAACATTTGTCCACCCTAACTATATAGAATATAGATTAAAGTTTTAACTTATACAGCAAAACTTTAATATAAGGAAACAAGCTACAATTTAAATTTATTCATCAAATTTTTGTTATCAGTTGAGAAAAATAAGTACAAATATAGTCAGTTAAGAATTATGAATTAAGCATTTAGGATGAACGTGGCAACCACTTTCTGAAAATAATTTTTTAAAATCTATCAATATAATTTCCTTTGTAAATTTATAAAAAGATACGTTGAGAATTACTAGGAACGAAGTGAGTAGTAATAACCACAACTGTTCACTATTCACTCTTAACTTTTAACTAAAATAATCTGTTAGTTATTAAATAAATTTAAATTGGGGATTATTTCCCTATATAATTGTGTATTAAAAAAACACCCTATAAGGGTGCTTTATCATAAATGTTATTTTCCACAACACTTTTTGTATTTTTTACCACTACCACATATGCATGGATCATTTCTTCCTACTTTAGTTTCTTTAACTATTACTTTAGAAGCTCTCCATTCCTTTGTTATCTCTTTTCTTTTTTCTTCTGAGAATATTGCATTCCATTGTGGTAATTTGTATAAGTAATCAGCTTTAGATTCTAACATATTGAAATATAATTTTTCAAAATCAATTTTCATATCTATTTCAGCATTTGCATCCATTGACTCTAAATCTAATTCTTTTTCTATGCTTTCATTTACTCCATCTAAGAATCCCATAAATTGAACATCTGTAACGCCATATTCTTCAGCTAATTCATTTATTTTTCCCTTAATTTCTCCATTTAAATTAGTTAATGCTTTGCTATATATAGTAGTTTCAACTCTAGCATACTCTTTCCAGAATTCTGGTTCACCTTTGCTTTTCACAAAATCAACTACGTAATTTGTCCATTCATTATATAAACTCATGTTATTATCTCCTTTATGAATAAATTAAAATTTATCTACTTCGTTAATTATAATAAAACTTTTGATTTGTTTCAATATTTACTTAACTTCATTTTATTTAAGCTTTAATCCATTAATATCTTCCTGTGAAAACGGTTTTGAAACATCGTAATTTCCACCTATTGTTTGCAAATTTTTATTATCTATAGTTAGCATAACCTTATCAATGCTACTTAGCTGAGTAAGGGACGTAGCTAAACAAGTAAGTGTGGTTTTTTCTTTATTCTCATTCATTTCAACTTTTGCAGCTTCACTTAAATTCACATATGCAATACCATCTTTAATAGAAAAGCTTAATAACCTTGTATCTTTAGGGAATATTGCTTTAGATTGACTAACTACTGAAGGGCCTTTTAAAAGCTCTTGAACTATTATTTCTCCTAACAATTCTTCCTTATCAACTAGTCTTTCTTCTTTTAAAATTTTAGATTCACTATCATTTTCAGTTCCATCAAAATATAATGTTAAATCTAAATATTCTCCACTCTCTTCTTGTTTTACATTTAAATTCTTGATTTTTTCTTTATTTAAAGCACTATTTTTATCTTTCTTATCGTAATTTATAAAAGATAAAACACCTATTATAGTAAAAGCAATTATTAATATTATTATTATTGATTTCTTTTTCATAACTGCCTCCTTATACTTATTATTAGCATAATATCATTATACACATATAACATCACTGTGTTTATCTCTATTTGCCATAGTAATACTTACATCTGTTCCTATTTGAACCTTATTTTCCTTTAAAACACTTATAACCGTTTCATATGCTAACTGTGGATAGTTATTTGTTTTACTTAAATGCCCTAAATATATATTTTTAAGATTGTCTCCTAAAATATCTAATATAGCATTTCCACAAGCCTCATTAGATAAATGTCCAATATCACTTAAAATCCTTTTCTTAAGTACATACGGATATGGTCCAAATTTAAGCATTTCAATATCATGGTTACTTTCTAATAAAAACACATCTGCATCTTTCAAAACATTTTTTACTTCTTCTGAAAAATGCCCTAAATCTGTAGCTACTGCTGCTACCTTATTTTTACTTCTAAATGCATAACCTCTAGGGTCAACAGCATCATGATGTATTTTAAAATTTTCTATAGTCATATCTTTTATGTCTATGTATTTCTTATCAAGAAGTTTTATATTTTCCATTTTTAATTTACCTAGTTTGCTTTCCATAGCATTCCAAGTAAGCTCATTTGCATATATAGGTATATTGTGTTTTCTTGATAATACACCTACAGATTTTATATGGTCTATATGTTCATGAGTTACAAAAATACCGTCTATTTCCGAAGGGTTTTCACCTATATTGGTTAACTCCCTTTCTATGTTCTTACCTGCAACTCCTGCATCTATTAATAGTCTAGTATTACCATCTGATACAAATACACTATTTCCGCTACTACCACTAAATAATGGACAAAATATCATAAACTTCTCCTTCTCTTAACTTACTAATCACACTTTGCTCTTGTAATGTCTCCACCTAAGTGTTTAAATTTTTCTTCTATATTAGGATAACCTCTATCTATATGTTGTATTCCTTCAACAACAGTAGTTCCTTCAGCAACTAAACCTGCTATAACAAGTGCCGCTCCTGCTCTTAAATCAGTTGCTTTAACATTAGCACCTTTAAGTTTTTCTACGCCATCAATAACAGCAACTCTTCCTTCAACAGTTATGTTTGCTCCCATTCTATTTAACTCTTCAACATGTTTTAATCTGTTTTCGTATATACTTTCATTTATTACACTTCTTCCCTTTGAAACAGCTAATAAAGTGCTCATTGGCTGTTGTACATCTGTTGGGAATCCTGGGTAAGGTAATGTTTTTATGTTTACACCCTTTAAGTTTTTATCTGATTTAACGATAATATTGTCATCACCTTCTATAACATTAGCTCCCATTTCTATTAATTTAGCTGATATAGACTCAAGGTGTTTAGGTATAACATTCTTTATTTTTACTTCTCCTCCACATGCAGCTGTAGCTACCATGAAAGTACCTGCTTCTATTTGGTCTGGAATAACTGAATAATTGCATCCTACAACCTCATCTACTCCTGTTATTTTTATTGTATCAGTTCCTGCACCTTTTATTTTTGCTCCCATACTATTTAAAAAGTTTGCTACGTCAACTACATGTGGCTCTTTAGCTGCATTTTCAAGAATAGTAACACCTTCTGCAAAAACAGCTGCAAGCATGACATTTATAGTTGCTCCAACGCTAATTACGTCAAAGTATATGCTTGTTCCAACTAATCTTTCTGCTTTAACACTAACAGCGCCACATTCTATTGTTACACTTGCGCCTAAAGCTTCAAATCCTTTTATGTGTTGGTCTATAGGTCTTGAACCTATAGGGCATCCCCCTGGAAGTTCTACTCTAGCTTCTTTAAATCTTCCTAAAAGAGCTCCTAAAAAGTAATATGACGCTCTCATTTTTCTTACATGTTCTGTATTTGCATTAAGACTTTTAACAACTGTACTGTCTATAGTTAAAGCCCCTTCTTTTCTTTCAACTTTACATCCTAAATATTCAAATATTCTTTCTATACAATTAACATCTTCAATATTAGGTATATTATCAATACAGCATTTTCCCTTGCTTGCTATTATAGCCGCTGGTAAAATTGCTACTACTGCATTTTTCGCTCCACTTATTTCCACTTCTCCATATATGGATTTACCACCATTAATTATTAATTTTTCCATTACGGTATCATCCTCACTATTTAATATATATTAAGTTTATCTTGCATCCTAAAAATCATACATATCATATTATATCATATACAAATTACATTATTAATACGAAATTTTAAAATATATCATTTATTCTACATCTAATATAAAGGCTATCTTATTTATATGCAAGATATTTATGCATTTTACAAGAAATTTAAAGGTATTTAACCCTTTTTTTTAATTATTGATATACTGTTCTAAACTGAATTTTTAATTTATGAATTCATAATATTAACATCATACTAATAGTATAAGAGTAATTAGTGAGCCATGCTCCGAATCACTTTAAATTTCAGGTTTAATTTATACAGTGCAGTTTAATTCACAAAACCCTAAAAAGTTCTTATATTAATATTAAAAAATATTATTTATAAACTTATTTCCACGTAAATAACCTTATAGATAATATTTTTAATGAATCCTTCCATTATTTATGATATAATATTGTTTATTATAAATTAACGAGTTTTGGCACATTATATTAAGTGTGTCAATTTAAAACCTTGGGTTATGGAGGATAGTTATGAAATATTACTTAGTTGCCGTTTTTGATGAAAATTCGTCTTCATCTCTTACAAAAATACAAAAGTCCATAAGTAAAAAATATAAATTATATAAAAATACACCTGTGCTTCATATACCTTTAGGTGTAGTAAATTCTAATGATTTTGAAAAATTGGATGAAGCACTACATAAAGTTTTAGCACCATACAAAAATTTTAAAATCATGATAGATAATAAAATAGTTTTTAATGATAGTTTTAATACGCTAGGCTTTAAAGTAGAGGATAAAGGATATATAAATAAGATTTTAAGAAGTGTATCTAATACTTTTCCAATCTATAATGTCAATATAAAGATGCCAAATAACGGTAATCTTAACATTCCTATAGCTAACGCTAATCATAATACTAGAAAAAGTGCTGGGAATGGAACATTATACATAAATTCACAATGTGAAAAAGATTCATACTTATACACAGCTAAAGTCTGTAAGTTTGAACTTTGGAAACAACCAACATCTAATAGAGAAATGATAAAATCTTATCCACTAAAAGAATATTAAAATTTAAAACTAATTATAGTTATTTAAAAATTAAATGTATTATTACATTAATTTTAAGGAGCTTAATTAGTTTTTTTATGCATTTATTTAAATTTAACTCTTAAAACAATCTTTTATTATAATAATCTATTACCCCTATAAAACTCAATAGGAAATATTTAGCCCTTTAAATATATGCTTTACAGCACTATATTGAATATGACTAAATTTATTGGTTACACTAATCCTAAGGACGGTGATTTTATGTTAGCTGTAATAATAGCAATAATTTCAGGTGTAAGCATGAGCCTTCAAGGTGTTTTTAATACTAAGCTGTCTGAAACTGTAGGGCTTTGGGAAACTAATGTAATCGCTCAAGGGGTTGCTCTTATTGTTACATTTATTGTTATGCTGTTCGCTGGTAAGGGAGATATAAAAGCAATAAAAGATGCAAATAAAATTTATCTTTTAAGCGGAGTTTTAGGTGCAATTATAGTTTATACTGTTATGAAAAGTATCTCTACCTTAGGTACTACTTATGCAATATCTATAATACTAGTTGCTCAACTAGTTGCAGCAGCACTTATAGATTGCTTTGGATTATTTGGCATTGAAAAATGCTCCTTTGGTTTTAAGGAAATATTAGGCATTGTAGTTATGATTGCAGGAATAATTCTTTTTAAGTGGCAAAAATAAAAAAGATGCATAGCATCTTTTTTTGGTATATTCATTTATTAAATGATAACAAAAATTTAATGAATCAATTTAAATACGAGCTTGTTTCCCTATATAGCGTTCCAAGTTGACTTTTAAAATTATCCATTCCAAAACTTGGATACCTAAAATAGTGAGACATGCTCCGAATTACTTAGAATTCAACACTACATTTTATATAAAAATATTTTAAAGTTAGTGAATAAATTTAAATTAGAGCTTGTTTCCCTATAATTATACTTTATTCTAAATTATATACTTCTTTACACATATTTAAAAAGGCTGTAGCTATTGGTGTTAACGTTCTCTTAGCACTAACAACTAAATACATACTTCTTTTAAGATTTAATCCATCTACAGTACTTATTTGCATGTTTTCATCTTTTAATAAATCCTCACATAGTGCTTTTGATAAAATAACTACCCCTAATCCAAGTTTTAGCATTTTTATTTGAGCATCTAAGTTATTAACTTCACATAAAACTTTCAACTTATGATTATCTAAATTAGCTTCATCTAGTGCAGTTTCTAGTGTTTTTCTTGTAGCAGACTCTTTTTCTCTTATTATGAAATCACAATTCAAAAGTTCATCAATAGTTAATACCGTAGGAAGACCTAACTCTTTTTTAGAAACTATAACTAGTTCATCCTCCATTATGTCATAACTTCTTATCTTATTATTATGTACGGTAGTTCCTACTAATCCAATTTCACAATTTAATTCTAATATATCTTTAATTATTCCTACAGAGCCTTGCTCTTTAATATTAAATTTAACATTTGCATAAGTATCATTAAATTTTTTTATAAGCCCCGGCAATATAGCATTACATGGAGTAGTACTTGCTGATATATTTAATCTACCGGATATGTTGTTATTAAAATTAGACATTTCAACTATAGAATTATTCCTAGTATTTATTATATCTGTAGCGTATTCTAAAAATAACTCTCCTGCAGGAGTTAAATTAACTTCCTTAGATGTTCTATCAAAAAGTTGAATTTCCAGTTCCTTTTCCAAACTCGCTATATTAGAGCTTATAGTTGGTTGTGAAAGATAAATAGCATTTGCTGCCTTTGAAAAACTTCTTAATTTTGCTACCATAATAAAAGCTTCTAACTGTTTAAAGTCCATACTTATCCCCCTCACTCATTATATCTACGTAATCTATTATGAATGTAATGATTTGAAATTTCAATAGCATTTATCAAAAAAATGAATGGTATACAATTTTTTATATATTTTTAATTTTCTTTTATTATTTTAATGTAAATTCATTAAAATTTTTTACTTAAAGTTACATTTATTTCATGTATTCATATAATATATTGATGTATCAATTCTAGGAGGATATTTTATGTTTTCTTTTAAAAAGAAACTATCTCCCACATTAAGAAAAGCTATAAAAAACAATTTTTATAGTAAATATAGGGTCATTGTTGAATATAGAAATTTAAAGGATGATTTAGTTAAAAAAATTAAATACTTAAATGGTGAAGTATTATTTTCTATAGATACTATTAACTGTATTGCTGCTAATTTAAGTACAAATTGTATAAATCGTCTTGTAGAGCTACCGGAAATTAAATATATAATTTTAGATGAATATGCATTTCTTTGTGGTAGAACTGTTCTTTTATCAAATGGTGTTTCATTACAAAGTTCTGATAATATCATTAAAGGAGATTATAAGCTTAGCGGTAAGGGGGTAGGCATTGGCTTAGTGGATAGTGGTTGTTATCCCCATAAAGATCTTTTATATCCAAACAATAAAATTAAACACTTTATAGATGTTATAAACAATTATACTTATCCTTATGATGATAATGGTCATGGTACTTTTATCTCAGGAATACTTTGTGGAAGTGGTTATGAATCTAAAGGAAGATATCGTGGTGTCGCAACTAACAGCCACTTAGTAGTTGCTAAAGCTTTTGATAAAACAGGAAAGGCCTTTCTTTCATCTACTTTATTTGCGATAAATGAAATTTTAAAGTGTAGCGAGGATTTTAACATTAAAATAATATGCTTACCTTTTGAAACTTATACTATGGATAGTGATTTTTTAAATATTTATTCCAAACTATTTAAAGTTTGCATAGATAAGGGCATAACTGTAATTGTACCTTCTGGTAGCAATTTATCATCTGAGAATAGTATTAAAGGCTTTGCTGTTTTAAAAGATGTTATAACTGTAGGCGGTATAGATACTACTTCTGCTAGCAAAATTTATTCTTACTCTTCTTGTGGATCATCAAAAACTTTAGCTAAACCAGATTTTATATCTGCAGCTGTAGATGTTATCTCACTTAATTGTAATACTAGCTATATTTCAGAGCGAAATGGCTTAAAGGTGTATCCTCCAAAACTTAATAAACATTATATTGATGTAAGTGGAACTTCTGTATCTTGCGCATATATTGCTGGAGTTTGTGCACTTTTATACGAATACAATCCACAATTAATATTTAAAGATGTTTATGGTCTTTTAAAAGTATCTTCTAGACTAATAAAAGAAAAAAAATACATGCAAGGTAATGGAGTTATAGATTTAAGCAAAATCTTACCTAAGAAGCAATAAAAGAGATGAATTAATCATCTCTTTTTCTATTATTTAATCTTTATAATGTTTACTTATACATAATTTTCTTCTTAAGAAATCTAAGGCACACTGTGTAGCACGATTTCGTATTTGTTGTCTATTTCCTAAAAGGTTTAATTTTTTAGTTGATACCTCACCATCAATGTAAACACCAACATATACAAGACCTACTGGCTTTTCGTCAGTTCCACCACCTGGACCTGCAATACCTGTTGTTGATATACCAATTCTTGCACCACATCTCTTAGCTATACCCTCTGCCATCTCTTTTGCCGTTTCACTACTTACTGCTCCAAATTCTTTTAATGTTTCTTCTTTTACACCTAAAGTTCGCATCTTTGCATCATTACTATATGTTATAGCACCTTCTAAAAATACAGCTGATATACCTGGATAGTTTATAAGTTTTGCTCCAAGTAATCCTCCTGTACAAGATTCAGCCGTTGATACTGTAAGATTGTTTTCTACAAGAATTTTTCCTAAAACATCCTCTAAGGTATCATCACCTTCACCATATAAATTTTCTTTAAATATTTCTTTTAGTTTTTCTTCTATAGGAACTATAAGCTCTTTTGCCTTATTTTCATTTTCTGCTGTTGCTGTAATTCTAAAAGTAACCTCTCCATCTTTTGCATAAGGTGCTACTGTAGGATTAGTTTGATTTTCTATTATGTGACTAATCATCTCTTCTGCTGAACTTTCGCCAATTCCAATAACCCTTAAAACCTTTGATATCAAAATTACATTTTGAAAATTTGAAAGGTATGGTACTACAGACTCTTCAAACATAGGCTTCATTTCTTTTGGTGGTCCTGGTAAATTTATAAGTATTTTATTATTCTCATTTATAATACATCCTGGCGCTGTTCCATTGTCATTTCTTAAAACTATTGCATCTTTAGGAAAATAAGCTTGTTTTATATTATTTTTAGCCATTTCTCTTCCCATTTTTTCAAATCTATCTTCTATTCTTTTTAAAGATTCTTCATGCAACACGCTTTCTTTTTTGAAAAATTCAAAGGATATTTCTTTTGTTAAATCATCTTTAGTTGGCCCTAACCCACCAGTTGTTATAACTAAATCTGCTCTTTTAAAAGCCAACTCATAAGTTTCTTTTAACCTTTGAGGGTTGTCCCCGACCACAGACTGATGATAACAAAATATACCTAGCTCACTTAATCTTCTAGATAAGTATTGTGCATTGGTATTTAATATATCACCTAATAGTAATTCTGTTCCTACAGCTATGATTTCACATTTCATATTAACCAGCTCCTTTGTTCTTATAAGGTTCCAAATTAAATTTTAAACTTATTCATTTATCAAATGAGAAAATTCAAATTAATATTTTATCAATAACTAACAGATTATTTTAGTTAAGAGTTAATAGTTAATAGTTAACAGTTATGGTTATTACTACTCACTTCGTTCCTAGTAATTCTCAACGTATCTTTTTATAAATTTGCAAAGCAAATTATATTGATAGATTTTTTAAAAAACATACCACTTTTTAATATAAAGTGGTATATTTGTATAATTTAAATTAAAATACTGTTACTAAATTATTAAATATATTTTTATTTTCTTTTATCTTTTTATCATTTCCAAGGATTGTATAAAAATCTTTGGATACTACTGCTTTAACAAGGTCTGCATGTTTTCTCATATCTTCTTCAGTAGCATTTAAAATTTCTTCTCTTTCCTTTCTTAAATCCTCTAAAGTTATATGTCTTATATACATACTCACAGCTTTTTCACCTTTCATAGATGGTGTTAACGGCGAATCCAGTTCGCTTATTGTTCCTATTATATATTTTGTCATCTCTCTTTCTGAAGTAGAGAAAGATTCAATATATTTAACTATTTCATCGTAAGCTTTTAATGTTTCAGCTAAGTTTGGATCTCTATAAGATACAAACACCATATTTCCGCTTCTTACAAGACTTGTCATGGCACCATAAGCTCCACCTTGAACCCTTATTTTATTCCATAAATAATCTAATTTCATTATAGTCTTTAAAACTAATAATTTTCCACTATATTCGTATCCTAAATCTTTAAAGTTATATCCTTTAGCAACATATTGTACATTAGAAGGTGTTAATAATCCCTCATTTTTTTGTTCAACTTTAAAATCATACACTTGTTTTTCATATTTATTATTATTTATATTATCAGTTAATATGCTAATATTAGCTTTAAGTTTTTCAAGTTCTTCTTTTTCTCCTGTTATAGAAACCATTAAGTTTTCTTTATTAAATACTTTATTTTTTATATCTTCTAATTTTGCTACAACATTATTTATTTCACTATCAAAGTTTTCTTCTAAGTGTTGTATAAATTTATAGAATTCTAGTCCTGAAACATTTTCTATATATTTTGATGCTGGAGAATAATAAGAATTAAGTCTTAATGCTGCTACTTGATGTCCTCTTTCAATTATAGACATTTCAATTCTTGATTTTAATTGTTGAACAACTTCTTTTATTCTTTTTATATTTTTAAAATTAGTGTAGTTATACATCTCTGATAACAATTCTAATTGATTTGGAACTTTATCTAAAATAGCTTTAGAATAGCCTACAACATATGGGTAATATTTATTTGCATCTAAACTATCACCAAAAACTTCACTTCTAAAATATATTCCACCAGTGTTTATAAGAACTTCATTAGATAAATCTACATAACTCTTCTTATCTGTATCTAATTTTCCTATAAGTGATGTTAGTAAGCTTAGATAACAGATATCTTCCTTTAGCACTGAAGTAGAGTCAAAGAAAACATTAATATATGCTATTTTGCTTGTAAATGTCTCATGCCATAAGATTTTTATATCTTTTTCACATTCTTCTTTTACAGATAGATCTTCTACATTTTTATCTATATCATCTAATGATAAAAGAGGAATTGTCTCTAATGCTTCTTTAGAATCTGGTGTATTTTGACGTAATATTAAAGTTTTTGTTTCTTCTATAATTTCTTCAAGTTGTTCATTACTTAAACTTTCTTTATAAGCTTTTAATTTTTCTTTTACTTTTTTATCTCTTTCTTCTGCTAAACCTTTTTTAGGTTTTAATACTAAAAGAGATGTATGGTTATTGTTTAATAAATATTTTTCTATTAGACTTTCAAAATAATTAGTTGATAATCCTTCTTTCATTTTTTCTATCATTCCATCATACTGTAAATGTATTAATGGATCTTTTCCATATAACCAACTATCCATAAGACTTATATAATAGAATAATCCCTTAGGAAATCCTTGAAAATCTGCTTCTCTTAATCTAAATTCCGTAATATTTATGCAAGCCTCTATAAGCTTTTTATCTATTCCATTTTTAACTAAATTTCTTAATGTTTCATCTACAACTTTTTCAAACTCTTCTTTTTTACCTTCCTCAGAGTTTTTAACTATTATACTAAACACTGGTTGAAGTATACTAGTGTCTAAACTACCATAAACATCTTTTCCTATATTATTGTCTATTAACGCTTTTTTTAGTGGTGCACCTTGAGTTTCTAAAAGTAAATATTCAAGCGTATCTAATGCTAAATGTACTTCTTCATCATAACCTTTCCCTGTAACAAAATTTAAGGCCATAAATGTTTTTTCTTTTTCACTATCTTCCTCTGATATTGGATACTCATCTACCACATATTTTCTATCCCCTAAAGGCTTTTGCTGTTTTATTTCTGAATCTATTTGTTTATATTCAAAATTAGATAAATATTCTTTGTCTATAAAGTTTAAATACTTATCTATATCTAAATCTCCATATAAAAATATATAACTATTAGATGGATGATAATATCTTGAGTGGAAATTCAAAAATCCCTCTTGTGTTAAATCTGGTATAAATTCTGGATCTCCGCCAGATTCTACTCCATAAGTTGTATCTTCAAATAAAGTTTCTTGTATTTTTCTCATTAAAACGCCATCTGGAGATGAAAATGCACCTTTCATTTCATTATAAACTACACCCTTATAATTTAGATCATCTTCCTTATTTTCAAGTTCATAATGCCAACCTTCTTGCATTAATATTTCAGGATTTGCATATATATTAGGATAAAAAACTGCATCTAAATATACATCCATTAGATTCATAAAATCCTTCTCATTTTTACTTGCAAGAGGATATATTGTCTTATCTGCAAAGGTCATTGCATTTAAAAATGTATTTAATGATCCTTTTATCAACTCTACAAAAGGCTCTTTTGTAGGGAATTTTCTAGAACCACATAAAACGCTATGTTCAATTATATGGGCCACCCCTGTATTATCTTCTGGTGGAGTTCTAAATCCTATTGTAAATACCCTATTGGTATCATCATTACCTAAATATAATAATTTAGCCTTAGTCTTTTCATGCTCGAATACTTTTGCTAAAGAATTAATTTCTTTAACTTCTACTTCTTTTAAAAGCTTGAATCCATTATTCATTAAAATTCCTCCTAATTTATCTTTATCCTTTAGCCATAATTAATATTTAAAAATAACTTTTAATATGCTAATATAATAAAAAATCATATTAAAATTATCATTATTTTAACTATAGGTCTATTTTGATATAAGTACGCTTATTTGTATGTTTTGCTTTACTAAAAATTAATATTCATTAAAATAATTATACTATAAAAAAAAAGATTGATTCCATAATTTAACTACAAATCAATCTTATCATACTATAGTTGTATTCATTTAAAATAAAACTACAATCTTGGTATCATTATCTTTCCTACCATAGATAAAATATTAGCATCTTCTATTCCAAATTCCTTTGTACCAGAATATGCACAAAGATATAAAATACCTATTACTATACCCTTTTGAATTATAGGTGTCATAATTACAGACTTAAAATCTGTACCAAGAGAATTTTCTTCAAGTTTACTTAAATCTTCGATTTCTATTGTAGTATTTGTCTTTTTTTCTTTAATAACATCTAAAATTAAATCTTTATCATATTTTTTTAGTGTAAACCAAGTAGCTTCTCCTGGTTTTCTTGTATATATATGCTCAACATCAGTACCGTTTATGATAAATAATGATGCACTTTTACATTCTATCATTTTCATGATACTACCAAGACAAAGATATATTATTTCATCTTTATTTTTGTTTTCTCCAACTATTTCTATTATATCAAGCATAGTAGACGCAATTCTAATATCCTTGTTTATATTTCCAGATACTATTCCAGTTATTTTATTAGTAGAATTTAAGTTTCCCCTATAGCTCTCATCCCATATAACAGATTTATTTCGCCCTGTATTCTTTGCTGCATATAAGGCTTGATCTGCTTTTTCAATTAAATCTTCATATTGAGTTGCATGCTCTGGATAATTAGCTATTCCAATACTTATAGTCACATCACGTCTTCCACTAAGCAAGTCTCTTTCTTTTACGCTAGTTCTAATTCTTTCTGAAATACCAAAGGCTTCTTCACTACTTGTCTCAGGTAAAACAATTATGAACTCTTCACCACCATATCGACCACATATATCACTTTCTCTTATATTTAACATAGCTGTTTTACATATCTCTTTTAATATGTTGTCGCCGGTTCTATGTCCAAAATCATCATTAACTCCTTTAAAGAAATCCACATCAAACATAAGTATAGAAAAATTTGAACTACATTCACTACAAGAATCTAATTGCATTGTGATTGCTTTTTCTAAATATTTTCTTGTCATGCTTCCTGTAACTTTGTCTAAAGAAGAATTTATTTCCGATAAATATTTTTCTATTAAAACCCCTAATACTTTAGATAAATTTAAACATGTTTCTAAAGATTCATTATTTATTTTATTTAGTATTTGATCTGACTCTAAATATATATATCCTTTTATATTGTCTACATAGTGCATAATACATTTTCTATTACTATTTTCTAAATTACTATCCATGATTATAGGAACACACATAATCCCTTTGATTTGGGATGTAGATACCTTACAGTTATCTAAATCTAAATACTCCATATAATTTTCATTTAAAATAAATTCTTTTTTAGTATCTCTCACTGTGTTTATTATATTTGAATCTTTCGGCAATTTTGTGACATTTGATGTACTTTCAAGTATATTAAATCCATTTTCATCTTCTATAATAACCATAGCCTTATTAGATATAGTTATATAACTTAAGTATTTTAAAATTAATTTTATATTATTCATACTATCTGATGTAAAGTTTTTAAATAACTCACTAGTACTTCTTATATTTAAATTGTATACATTAGCATTAACGTCTTTTAAAGACATAGATAATAATTCCCCTCTTATTATCTCTTCATTTAATATTTCTTTAAATAAGTTTTCCATATCTTGATTATTATTTAGTTGCAAACTATATTCATTTAAGTTTGATTCCTGTTTTCCTTTTTTGTAATAATCTAATAATGCTCTAAATTTTATAAAAGCTGTTTCCATTTTGTTGCTGTTTAAAAAACCTAACCTTAAATTTTTAGGCATTTGAAGAATTAAATCTATAATTGATCCACAGGCCTCAAAATAATATATAATAGCATAGTTATGCTCACCATTTTCTAAGAACTTATCTCCTATGCAAATTAATAATATCCACAAAAGAAAATTTTCTTCCTGCTCCTTAAAATCATTTAATATATAATTTAAGCTTTCTATATTAGGCTTTTCTAAGAGTATATGATTTAAAAATCTTAAGGTACTTTTATTTCTTTTAAAATCTATTTCTACTTCATATTCATTAACTAATCGTAAAACTAATTTTGCCTTTTCATTTTCTCTTTTTAAATAAAAATTTATCACAGAATTTAATATAATTAATATTATATTGTCTTTATTAACTATATCTTCTATCATTTCTTCTAATACAATTAGGTACTTATTTATATCTTTTTCTGCTTCTTCTTCCAATTCATACACTATTTCGCATAACTTAGCTAATTTTGTTAAAGATACACCTGTATTTTTCGACGATTTTTTTGCAATATTCAGAAAATTTTTAGCCTTCTCTTTTTCACCACATAAGCAATGCAAATTGTAAGCTAATATATAAAATTGACCCTTATCCCTATTATCAACATCTGGTCCATCAGCATAGTTTTTTACTAAAGAATAGTACCTATAAGCTTCGCTATATTTACCAAATTTATAAAATATACTTCCTAAATACATATAGCAATAATGTTCAAATCTTTTTTGTTTTTCCGCTTCTTTTAATTCTTTTCTACGCAATTTTTCTATGGCTTTCATGAATGTATCATAAGCTTCTTCATATTCATCTAAACTATATTGAACAAAACCTATGTTTACAAGTCCAAGAACTCCATAACTTTCAATGTTATTATCTACCTCAATTTTATAAACCATTTCATAATATTCCATGGCTTTATCCATTTCTTCATAAAAATCGCTGTATATAAGTCCTATATTATTCATAATTCTTACTTTTGCTAAAGGATATTTATCTGTACAAAGTTCTAAATTTTCAATTAATATAGGTAATGCTTCCTGTGGTTTATTTTTAACTATAAGTATAGCACTTATCATGTTACAAAATTTAAATCTATAATCTAAATATTTATCCTTACATAGTTCCATACCTTTCAAACAAATTTCATAGCTTTTATCATATTCTCCTATTGCCATATTCATTTCTGCTTTTATGTGCATATATGCTATATTTCCATCTTTATATTCTATGTCTTTTAAAGATTTTTCTATTTTTAACATATATTTTTCTATTTGCTTAAAATCTTTATCATTTAATAAAATTGACACTATAAGTATCATTGAATCCACTGTTATTTTCGTATAATCTTTCATAGCTCCGATTCTACTTGCTTTATGAAAGCACTCTAGCGCCTTTTCTGTATCAGACTCTTCTTTATAAAGGATTCCTATATCAATTAAAATTTTTAAAATTTCCTCATCAAACTCATGCTCTTTATATGAATTTAAAATTTTAAAATAATTGCTTATTGCATCTTTTTTATTATTTACTTCTAACATCCTTTGTGCATTTTTATTACAATAGTATTTCAAAGATTCTTTATCATTAGCCTTTTCTAGATGATATATAATTTCCTCTAAATATTCTAGACTTCCATCAAAATAGTATTTTTCAAGAACCTTATATGCCATTTTATGTTTTTCTACTTTTTCATCATCATCTATATCATCATAAAGATATAATTTTAAGAATTTATTATAGAAATCATATACAAAGCCCCTGTCTTCAATTTTTCTACATAGAACACCCATATCAATCAACTGTTCTAATTTATTCATTAGTATATTTATATCTATATTAAGCATTTTTAATATAAGCTTTTTATCAATAGCTTTATTAAATATAGACATAATTGTTAATATACTTTTTGATGTTTTATCGAATTCATCTATTTGATCTTTTACCGTATCATACATTGTTGCTGGAAGTTTAAGATGTCTTAACTCATATTTGTTATACCACTTTCCGCTATCATCATTTATATAAATATACTTTCTAAAAAATATATTCTTTAAAACCTCTTCTATAAATAATGGATTGCCATGGGTATTATTATATATAATCTGGGTAAAAGCATTTGAAACATATCTTTTACATAAAACATTACTAATCATTTCATCAGTTTCGACCTCATTAAAATCACTAAGTCTTATCTTTAAACCGTTTTGTATATTAGCTTTTATCTTATTTAAAAAATCAATAAATTTTTTATTCTTTTGACATTCTCCATCGCAATAGCTAAATATTATTAAAACATTATTTTCTTTATTATATTTATTTAAACTATATATAAAGAAGTTAAGTGTTTGCTCATCTTCATAATGTAAATTGTCTATAATTATAATCACAGGTTTATCTCTAGTAACCTCACAAACAAAATTAACAACTTCATTTATTAATTTTACTTTATCCTTCTTTTTTAAGTTATTCTCAGTAATTTTAATATTGTACTTCTTTATAAAGTTTGGTATAAACATATTAAGAACATTAGCATATTTTAAAATTAAATCTTCACAAGCATTACTAGCTATGCTTTTTAATATATACATCAAAGCATTACTCTTTTTAGTTGTATATAAATTACTATACACTGTGAAATTCTTTAGCTTTAATATATATTCTAAATGCTTTAAAAATCGCGTCTTGCCTACTCCTGACTCTCCATGTACTGCAACAATTTTATCTATTCTTTCATACTTATTCATAGATTCACAAAGCTTTACTATGTTTCCTACTTGTTCACTGCGTCCTACAAGTCTAGTGTTAAAATTTAGTTTTTCTAATAACTCCTTTTTATATGGCTTAAAATTTTTATGATATATCTTATTTATTTCTAAAATAACATCTGTTATATTGTTATATCTATTTCTTTTATCCAGTTGTATCATATTTTTTATTATGTTATAAATATCCTCATCTATATTTTTTTGTAAATACAAATTATTGCTATAGCTACCGTCTATATTTTTAACTATAACTTCTAAATTTTTACTATTTATTTCAACTTTTCTACTCTTTAAACATAACATCAATAAAATTATACCTAATGAATATACTTGTACACTTAATGTATCTTCATCATTACTTTTTTTACATAAATTAAAAATCTCTCTATTTTCCTGTTCCTCATTAAACTCATACTTAGTAAGTTCTGCAGATAGCACATCTTTAAAAACTATTTTATCTTCCTCTTCATTGTAATATATACTATCATCATTTAAGGAGTCATAAATACATCCTTGGACATCTAAATAATTTAGCATTTGACATAACTTCACAAAAACATCTAAAATTTTTTCTTTATTTTCAAATTTTATGCTACAAAGTTTTTTAGTATTTTTCGAAAATGCAGTAACATAATAATAACTTTTATTTGAAACATTTTTGTTATCTATAGTATTTACTAATCCAAATTCATAAACAGGAATAAGTCCAGCTTTATTTAAACTTCCTAAACTTGAACAAGACTCTATGCAAAATGAAATAAACTTTTCAGGTATATTTTTTGAGTTAAGAATGTTTATTATTACATCTATTTTATTATTTTGTAAATCAATAGCTTTATACGAAGAGTATAATCTGCCTTGCTTTAACTGTTCAATTATTTTATATTTATTATTTAATATTTCCACTCCAACCCTCACCTCGTTATTAGGTATACAAGAATATAGTTACAACTCATCTTTCCATTAAAATAGTATAAATTTCCAATATAAAAACAAAAAAATAACTAGTCAATATATTTTATTCCATATATATTTTAAATAAAATAAATTATATAAAATTTTAAATGGCTCTATTATATTAACTAGTTAGTTATTTTCAGATTTTTATTATGTTTTTATTAGCTTTTTATTTTATGTTAAAATTTCAAATCCATCCTCTGCCACTCTTATAGTGTGTTCCCATTGAGAAGAAAGTTTTCCATCTTTAGTTAATGCTGTCCACTCATCTTCTAATATTACTGTTTCTGGAACACCTAAGTTAATCATTGGCTCAATAGTAAATGTCATATTTGGAAGTAATATCATTCCCTCTCCCTTTTCACCTACATGTGCCACAAAAGGCTCTTCATGGAACTCTCTACCAATTCCATGACCACCAAATTCATATACTACAGAATATCCATGGGCTTTTGCATGCTGCTCAACAGCATATCCAATATCACCTACAGTTGCAAAAGGTTTTACTTGTTGCATACCTATTTCTAAACATTCTTTTGACACTTTAACTAAATTTTTAGCTTCTTCTGACGCTTCTCCCATTATAAACATTCTGCTAGCATCACCATAATACCCATCAACAATACAAGTAACGTCTACATTTACTATATCTCCATCTTTTAATATAGTATTTTCATCTGGTATTCCGTGGCATACTACTTCATTTATTGATACACAAGTACTTTTAGGATAACCATAATATCCAAGCGGTGCAGGATAGCCATTATGCTCTACAGTATACTCGTGTACCCATGTATTTATCTCTTCTGTACTAACCCCAACTTTTATTTTTTCTGCAACCATATCTAAAACATCATGAGTAAGCTTACATGCTTTTCTTATTCCTTCTATTTCTTCATCAGTTTTTATTAATTCTCTTGGTATTTGATACCCTACTTGCTGTTCTATTTTTTGAAGCTCCATATCTTTTTCCATATGACATTTTTTATACTTCTTTCCACTTCCGCACCAGCATAAATCATTTCTATTAATTTTATTCATATCTTTTCCTCCTAAGTATTTAAATAGCTTATATACCTATAATCATATCCAAAGTTAATTAGTAATTAACTTAAACTAAAAATATCTACATATACTATATTTTATTACTATTTTTAAATATGTATATGTAATAATATGTTAAATTTTAAATTATGTATATATAGAATTACAGGCTCAAGCTTAAATTTATTCATTAATTTTTATTAACTTTCCACTTTTATAAGTTATCACTATTTTTAATTGAAATCAAAATTTTAATGTATAAGTTAAAAAGCCTATGTTTTCTTAGACACATGAAAAACAAAAGTTAGGATATACCTAACTTTTAAATTATCCTTAATATTATTATACAATAAATTTCAATAAAATGGTAATTTTAAATATGATATATATATATTATTCTTTTATCTTTATCCTGCAATAACTTTAAATATTCATATAATGACACATTTTTTCTATTTATACTGTGTTGTGCTACAAACAAATCATTATGCTCTAAGTTTATATTAAATTCTTTAGCGTGAATAATTTGAGTATGATATGGGTAATTATTATTTTTTATATCACCGTATTGTATAACATCACCGATATCTAACATATTATAAATTTCATTAAAATGACTTAATGCATAATCCACAGTGATTTCTTTAAATAATAATGCCTTATTATTTCCAGCTCCATTTTCATTACCCCAATATTTTCTAAAATATCTAGCACTCCTCCAAGTTAATGATATTTTTTTTAATTGTTTTTCATCTTTTGTGTAGCAAAACCACTCCTTATAAGAATCATAACTTTGTCCAACCATATCAATTCCGCCAGCTTTTAGAGCTTGACAAACAAAATTCGCACAATCATTTTCTTTAAATATTGGATACTCACTTATATTAGGACTTTCTGCATATGCCTCTGCATAATTTTTAGCTGCTTCTCTATTATATCTTCTATACATGGATTGGTTTTTCTTTTCTTTAAGTAGCAGTTTTTTTCTTACATTTGATATAACTTTTTTTATTTTCACTACTACCACCAACTTAATCATATTTTTAATTATAAAAAATTTTTTAATACATTTTTTACAATAAATACATTTATATTACATACTATATTATATACATAAATTCTATAATTGTTTTAAGTAAAATAATTATTTAAAAATTTATTAAAAAAATGACAAATAAAACGTTATTTTAGTTTTATTTGTCATTTAAAATTCCAATATACTTTATTCAATTACATTTCCTATCTTTCTAAATTTAAAATACCTTTGTTTTAAAAGCATATCTATAGGTTCTCTTTTCAATCTACTAATAGCTTCTTGTAAATTTTTATTTATATTTTCACACATATTTTCTAAATCATTATGTGCTCCACCTAGAGGTTCTTTTATAATTCTATCAATTACTTCAAGTTTTAATAAATCCTTAGATGTTATTTTCATATCTTCTGCTGCCTGTTTTGCTTTATTACTATCTTTATATAAAATGCTTGCAAACCCTTCTGGAGAAAGTATTGAATATATAGAGTTTTCAAGCATCCAAACTTCATCTGCCACTGCTAGTGCCAATGCTCCTCCACTTCCCCCTTCACCTATTACAATAGATATTATTGGAGTTTTCAGTTTGGACATTTCAAATAAATTTCTGGCAATAGCTTCTCCTTGTCCTCGTTCTTCAGCTTCAATACCACAAAATGCTCCTGGAGTATCCACAAAACATATTACTGGTCTCTTAAATTTTTCAGCCTGCTTCATAAGCCTTAAAGCTTTTCTATAGCCTTCTGCCTTTGGCATTCCAAAGTTTCTTAATATATTCTCCTTTGTATTTTTACCTTTTTGATGGGCTATTATAGTAACCGGTACATTATTAAATTTAGCTATACCTCCTACAATACTAGAATCATCACCATAAAATCTATCACCATGAAACTCTATAAAGTCTTGAAATATGTTATTTATATAATCTAATGCTGTTGGTCTTTCCATTTTTCTTGCTATTAAAACTCTATCCCAAGCAGTCATGTTTGTATATTTCTCTTTAGCCATTTTATAGAGTACAATTTCTAATTCTTTAATTTCTTTACTAAAATCTATACCAGTTTCTAAGGATCGTTTTTTTAAATCGTTAATATTTAACTTAATTTCTTTTAATTTTTTTTCAAATTCTAATAAGGCCATGTTACATCACTCCATTTTAATGTACCATTAAACATGATAACTTAAAATATTTCCAAGAACTTTTTTTAAGTTCTTTCTATCTATTATTTTATCTATAAATCCTTTTTTTAATAAAAACTCTGCCTTTTGAAAATCCTCTGGTAGTTTTTCATTAATTGTTTGTTCTATTACTCTTCTTCCTGCAAAACCAATTAGTGTATTAGGCTCTGAAATTATAATATCTCCAAGCATTGCAAAACTTGCTGTAACCCCTCCAGTCGTTGGGTCTGTTAAAACCGATATATATAAATTTCCATCCTCACTATGCCTTGCAAGTGCTGCCGATGTTTTTGCCATCTGCATTAAGGAAACTATTCCTTCTTGCATTCTAGCACCACCTGATGCAGTGAAAATTATTACTGGTCTTTTATATTCTGTAGCCCATTCTATAGCTCTAGTTATTTTTTCTCCAACTACAGAACCCATACTTCCCATTAAAAATCTACTATCCATAACAGCTATTACTGTTTCATATCCATATATGTTACCAACCCCTGTAATTACTGCTTCATTTAAATTAGTATCTTTTTTATTTTTTTCTATTTTTTCTTCATACCCTTTAAAATTAAGTGGATTTTTTGTTTCCATTTTTTCATCAAACTCTATAAAAGTTCCCTGATCTATAATTTGATTAATTCGCTCTTTGCTTCCCATTCTAAAGTGTTTATTACAATTTTCACATACTCTAAAGTTCTTTTCTAAGTCTTCTTTATATAAAAGCTTACCGCATTTTTCACACTTCACCCATAACCCATTAGGTATATTAGGTTTTGATGTATTATCAGCTTTATTGACAATATCTTTTTCTCCAGTTCTTACTCTAGCATATCTTTGTTTCTTTTTAAAAAGTTTATTTATTTCAAACATACTCTAACCACCTCACTAAGAGCGATAACCTAGCTGCTCGGATATGAACTTTGTATTAAAATTACCTTCTTTAAATTTTTTGTTATTTAAAATCTCTAATAAGAAATCTACATTGGTTTCAACACCATCTATAAGCAATTCATCTAATGCTCTTTCCATTTTTTTCATAGCTTCATCTCTATCTTTTCCATAAGATATGATTTTTGCTATCATTGAATCGTAAGTTGGTGGTATTTCATAGCCAGCATAAATAGCTGTATCCACTCTTATTCCTAATCCACCAGGTAAATTTAAATATTTTATTTCTCCTGGGCAAGGTATAAAGTTTTTACTTGGTATTTCTGCATTTATTCTACATTCAATTGAATGACCTTTTAAAATTATATCCTCTTGTAAAAAATCAAGTTTTTCTCCACTTGCTATTTTAATTTGTTCTTTTATCAGGTCTACTCCTGTTATCATCTCTGTTATTGCATGTTCAACTTGTATTCTAGTATTCATCTCCATAAAATAAAATTTATTGTCCTTATCTAAAAGAAATTCTATTGTTCCAGCGTTTTTATAATTAATAAACTTTGCTGCCCTAACAGCTACCTCACCCATTTTTTCTCTTAAATCTTCTGTTATAATTGGTCCTGGCGCTTCTTCTATTACCTTTTGATTTCTTCTTTGTATAGAGCAATCTCTCTCTCCTAGGTATACAGTGTTTCCATAATTATCTGCTAAAATTTGAACTTCTATGTGTCTTGGACTTTCTATGAATCTTTCCATGTATATGCTTCCATCACCAAAAGATATTTCTGCTTCTGTTTTAGCAGTCTCAAAAGCTGAAACCAAATCTTTCTCATCATATACTATCCTTATTCCTCTTCCACCGCCGCCGGCAGAAGCTTTTACCATTATAGGATATCCTATTTCCCTGGAAATTTTTAACGCTTCTTGTGAGTCTTTTATTATTCCTTCTGAACCTGGAACAATTGGTATATTGGCTTTTTTCATTATTTCTCTAGCCTTTGATTTATTACCCATATTTTCTATATTTTCATAACTAGGTCCTATAAATGTTATATTGCATTGCTCACACATCTTTGCAAATTTACTGTTTTCAGATAAAAAACCAAAACCAGGATGTATAGCTTCTGCTCCTGTTAATACAGTTGCACTTAATATATTTTTTTCATTTAAATAACTATCTTTGGCTTTAGCTGGTCCTATACATACTGCCTCATCTGCTAATTGAACATGTAATGCATCTTTATCTAATGTAGAATAAATTGCTACAGTCTTTATACCAAGCTCTTTACATGCTCTTATAATTCTTACTGCAATTTCCCCTCTATTAGCTATTAATATTTTCTTAAACATATTATCAAGCCCTTTCCTATTAGCCTATAGCAAAAGATAACTCTGCCTGACAAGCTACTTTTCCATCAACGGTAGCAGTTGCTTTACCTATACCAATAGGACCTTTCATACTTATTATTTCTACTTCTAATTTTAAAACATCACCAGGTATAACCATTTTTTTAAACCTAGCCTTTTTTATGCCACCAAAGTAGGCAATTTTACCTTTAAAATCTTCACAAGATAATAATGCTACCGCCCCTACTTGTGCTAGTGCCTCTATAATTAAAACTCCTGGCATTACAGGTTTTTTAGGGAAGTGACCTTGAAAAAAATATTCATTCATTGTCACATTTTTAGTTCCTATAGCCTTTTTTCCTTCTTCTATCTCATCTATTCTATCTATAAGTAAAAATGGATATCTATGAGGTATAATTTCTTGAATCTCTTCTATAGTTAAACTTGTTTTTTCCATAAGTTCCTCCTTAACATGCCTCTATTTTAATTAAACATTGTCCATATTGAACCATTTCTTCATCTTTTACATTTATCTCAGAAACTACTCCATCAACATCGCTTTCTATTTCATTCATTATTTTCATAGCCTCTATTATGCATATTACGTCACCTTTTTTTACTCTAGATCCAACTTTTACAAAGTTTTCTTCATTTGGAGATGGTGAACCATAAAACATACCTACCATTGGCGACAATATTTCTTTTATATTTTTATCTTCTACTATCTCTACTATTTCTTCTTTAGGTTCATATGATACTAATTTTTCGCTACATTTTTTTGTTTCAACTTTTTCTTCATCATGTTTGATAGATATACTTTCCCTATTAATCTCTTTAGAAAGTTTAATTTTTGTTCCGCTTTCTTCATATTCAAATAAATTTATATTAGACTCACTTATTGTTTTTATAAGTTCTTTTAAGTCATTAATTTTCATAATTTAACCCTCCCATTTTTTAAATAAAAGTGTAGCATTATGACCGCCAAATCCTAATGAATTACTAAGAGCATAATTAACCTTAGCATTTCTACCAACATTAGGTACATAATCTAAATCACATTCTTCATCTAAAACTTTAAGACCAATTGTAGGTGGTAAAAAATCATCCTGTAATGATTTAATACATGCTATTGCCTCTATAGCTCCTGCTGCACCTAATAAATGTCCTGTCATTGATTTAGTTGAACTTACTGGGATTTTATATGCATGTTCACCAAATAAAGCTTTTATAGCATTTGTTTCGGATTTATCATTATAATAAGTACTTGTTCCATGGGCATTTATATATGAAACCTCATTTGATTCAATACCGGCTTCATCTATAGCCATTTTCATTGCTCTTAAAATTTCTCTAGTATCTGGTGCTGGTTGAGTTATATGATATGCATCACAAGTTGCTCCATACCCAACTACTTCACCATATATTTTTGCACCTCTTTTTAATGCATGTTCTAATTCTTCAAGAACTAAAATTCCTGCACCTTCACCCATTACAAATCCATTTCTTTCTTTATCAAAAGGAATAGATGCTCTTTGGGGATCTTTACTTTTACTTAAAGCAGTAAGTGAACTAAATCCAGCAATAGCAATATCAACTATTGGTGCTTCTGCTCCTCCAGCTATTATAATTTCTGCTCTATTAGACTTTATCGCTTCAAAAGCTTCACCTATAGAGTTTGTTCCTGTTGCGCAAGCAGTAACAATAGATGTGCATATTCCCTTAGCACCATATTTTATTGCAATTTGTCCTGCAGCTATATTTCCTATTATCATAGGAATCATAAACGGTGATACTCTATTAGGACCTTTTTCAAGCATTTTATTATGTTCTGATACTGTTGTTTCAAGACCACCTATACCAGAACCTACAATTACACCCATTCTATCCTTGTTTGTATTTTCAAGGTCAAAATTTGCATCATTCATTGCTTCCATTGTAGCTACCATTGCATATTGACAATATTTATCCAATTTTCTACCGTCTTTTTTAGTCATATAATCTTCTATGTTAAAGTTTTTAAGTTCTCCTGCCACTACAGCCTTAAAATCTGTTGCATCAAACCTAGTTATATGGTCAATTCCACAAACTCCATTTTTTGCACCATTCCAAAAATCTTCTACAGTGTTTCCTATTGGTGTTAATGCTCCCATGCCTGTTACTACCACACGTCTATTCATTGTAAATAAACCTCCTAATTTGTTATAAGTAACTTTTTAAATTACATTACCATACCGCCATCTACGTTTATTGTTTGACCAGTTATATAGTTTGCCTCTTCTGATGCTAAAAATCCAACAACATTAGCTACATCCTCACTAGACCCAAACTTTTTTAATGGTATTTGATTTATAACATTTTCCTTTATTTTCTCATTTAAAACCTTCGTCATGTCTGTTTCTATAAACCCTGGTGCTATAGCATTTACAGTTATTCCTCTGCTGCCAACTTCTCGTGCTATAGATTTTGTAAAACCTATAACCCCTGCTTTTGAAGCGCTATAATTAGCTTGACCTGCATTACCTGCAATTCCTACTACAGAGCTTATATTTATTATTTTTCCATATCTTTGTTTCATCATAATAGGAATAACTTGTTTTGTTGCATTAAATGTACCTCTTAAATTTATACTAATAACAGAATCAAAGTCTTCTTCTTTCATTCTCATAATTAAATTGTCTTTAGTTATTCCTGCATTATTTACTAATACATCTACAGCGCCAAAAGTTTCTTTGCAAAGTAATATAAGTTCTTTTGCGTCATCCATTACTGATACATCACCTTTTATCGCTTCACATTTAACACCTAGACTTTTTACTTCTTCTAAAAGCTCTTTTGCTTTTTCATCATTACTTCTATAATTAAAAACTATGTTATAACCTAACTTTGCAAGCTTTAATACTATACTTTTTCCTATTCCTCTTGAAGCTCCTGTTACTACTGCATTTTTTTCATTCATATATAGCACCCCTTTTTTATGTCCTTAAAAATTCAAGGGCTTTATTTAAAGACTCCACATCCTCTATGTTTAATGTTTTTAATTTTCTATCTATTTTTTTCACAAATGAACTTAGAGTCTTTCCTGGCCCTATCTCTATAAAAATTTCAATTCCATCATCTATCATTTTTCTAATAGATTGTTCCCATCTTACTGAACTAACAACCTGTTTTTTTAGGTTTTCTTTAAATCCTTTATTTATGTAATCCCCTGTGACATTTGTTATTATTTTTGTATTACCTTTATATGTTTCTATACTCTCCAATGCTTTTTCTAAATTATCAGCAGCATTTTTTAACATAGAAGTATGAAATGGTGCACTAACTTGTAATTTTATAACTCGTTTTGCGCCAACTTCTTTTGCTAAATCACAGGCTTTTTCTAAAGCTTCATTCTCTCCACCTATAACGATTTGTCCTGGACAATTAAAGTTAGCTACTTCAATAATTCCAAAATCCTTTGCTTTTTCGCATACGGATATTACAGTTTCCTTATCAAGTCCTATTACTGCAGCCATTCCACCTATACCAACAGGCACTGCCTCTTGCATAAACTTTCCTCTTTTTTTAACAAGTTTTATTGCATCCTCAAACTTTAATATGTCACTACATACAAGAGCAGAATATTCACCAAGACTTAAACCTGCAACTACATCTGGTTTTATTCCTTCCTTTTTTAATAATTGTAATAATGCAATACTTACTGTTAATAAAGCCGGCTGTGTATATTCTGTTATATCTAACTTATTTTCTTTATCCTCAAAGCAAAGTTCACATATATTAGTAGACAGTTCTTTATTAGCTATTTCAAAAATTTCTTTGCTTTCATTAAATTTTTCATAAACTTCTTTGCCCATACCTACGTATTGTGAACCCTGTCCTGGAAACAAAAAGGCTATTTTCTTCATAAAATTACTCCTTAAAGATTTAATAGTTTGTCACACTCATCTATTATTTCCTCTATAATTTCTTTACAATTTTGCTTCTTTTTTATTAAACCAGCAATTTGCCCTGCCATAACAGATCCCATATCAATGTCACCTTCTGTAACAGCCTTTTGCAATGCCCCTTTACCTAAAGATTCCAACTCTTCAAGTGAGCATTTATCTTTTTCCATTACGGTATATTTTCGTGATAATTTATTTTTTAATACCCTAACTGGATGACCTGTGCTCCTTGCAGTCACTACTGTATCAATATCTTTTGATTTTATTACTTTATCTTTATAATTCTCATGAACAGTACATTCATCTGCAACTAAAAACCTAGTCCCTATTTGTACTCCACTAGCTCCTAACATTTTTACTGCAGCCATTCCTCTACCGTCACCGATTCCGCCTGCTGCTATAACAGGTATACTTACACTATCAACTATTTGTGGAACTAGCGATATTGTGGTAATCTCCCCTATATGACCACCAGCTTCACATCCTTCTGCAATTACAGCATCTACATTACACTTTTCCATTCTTTTTGCTAATCCTACAGATGCAACTACAGGCATAACCTTTATGTTGTTTTCTTTCCACATCTCAACATACTTACCTGGGTTTCCTGCTCCTGTTGTAACAACAGCTACTTTTTCTTCGCACACTAACCTTGCAATATCTTCTGCATATGGACTTAGTAGCATTATATTTACACCAAAAGGCTTATCTGTTAACTTTTTAGTTTGTCTAATTTGCTCTCTAACATATTCAACTGGTGCATTACCAGCTGCTATTATTCCTAGACCCCCTGCATTTGATACTGCTGAAGCTAAAGAACTATCTGCTATCCAGGCCATTCCACCTTGAATTATTGGATACTTTATTTTTAGTAATTCACAAATACGCCAGTTCATATAATTCCTCCTATAAATTAAGGGGAAAAGTTATAGAGTTCCAATTTCACTTTTAAAATTATTCCTTTTAAAACTTGGATATACCAATAATGATGCATGCCCGTAAGCACCTAACTTCATCACCTTATTTAGCATGGATATATTTTTAGCTTACTGAATAATTGTAATCGGATAATATATCTCTATCTATTTCCCCTTAGCAACCTAAAAAATATTATTTTATTTTTTCTTCAATATAAGATACAAGTCCTTGAACGTTTGTTATTCCTTCTAATTCTTCGTTAGGAATTTCTATGTTAAACTCATCTTCTAAAGCTATAACTATTTCAAATAACTCTAAAGAATCTAATCCTAACTCCTCATTAAATGTTGATTGAAGTTTTATATCACTTTCATCTATACTAACTTGCTCTGCAACAACCTTTTTAATTTTTTCAAATACCATTTTAAAATCCTCCTAAAATAATTTATTTTTTCCAATTTATAAGTGCACTTCCATAAGTAAGTCCTCCGCCAAATCCAATAAGGATAAGCTTCATGCCTTCTTTTAAAAGTCCATTTTTGTTTAATTCATCTAATGCTATAGGAATACTTGCCGCTGATGTATTTCCATACTGGCTCATATTCATATAAAATTTTTCTTTATCATATCCTTTGGCCTTAATTACAGCCTCTATAATTCTACTATTTGCTTGATGTGGAATAACATAATCAATGTCATCAAAAGTTAAATTATTTTCATTTAATATTCTTTCAATGCTATTTTCAATCACTCTAACAGCGAACCTAAATATTTCTTTACCATTCATTGATATGTTATTTGAAAATTCTTCTTGATGTGGAACATAAATATTCTTTAATTCTAAACCATCACAAGTTAAACAATCTGATTTTTCTCCAACACTTACACATTCAATTGATTTAATACAGTCTTCTTCACTTCTAGATAAAATCGCTGCCCCAGCTCCATCACCAAATAAAACACAAATGCTTCTGTCTTGCCAATCAAGTATTTTAGATAATACTTCTCCACCTATAATCAAGGCATTGTTATATGCTTTGCTATTTATAAATTGGCTAGCTATATTAATCCCATAAACAAATCCACTACAAGCAGCAGATATATCAAATGCCATTGCATCTGATGCACCAATTGCGCTTTGAACTAAGCAAGCTGTAGCTGGAGTTACTTTATCCGGTGTTATAGTGGCAACTATTATAAGGTCTATATCTTTTCCATTTAAATTTGCATTTTTCAGGGCTTTTTTAGCAGCTTCAATACATAATTGGGAGTTGCTCTCACCAGTAGAAATGTATCTTTGTTTTATACCAGTCCTGCTATATATCCACTGATCACTTGTATCTAAAAATGTTGATAACATATCATTTGTTACAACATTACTAGGTACACATCTACCTGTGCCTACAATTTTAACTTTCATAACAATGCCTCCAATTTTAAAGGTCTTTATATTTTTCTTTAAAAAATTTATTCACTTTATCAAGAGATGAGATTAATAAAAATTCTTCTTCTTTTGTTAATCCCTCAATTGTTGAACCTATCATATCTGTATGAAATTTTTGATGAATTCTATAAACTAATTTTCCTTTGTTAGTTAATGATATTTTTACAGACCTTCTATCTTTCTCACATCTAATTCTATTTACATATTCTTTTTTTACTAGTTTGTTTATTGCTGTAGTAAGTGTTCCAACTGTTATTTTTAATTCCTGAGCCACTTCACTCATAGTTTTTTCCTCATACATACCTATAGCGTCAATTGTGTGAATTTCTGTTATAGATAAGTCTTTTATTGGCCCATTAGATAGAGACTTCTCTTCTATTTTTAATATGTCATTAAAAATCTCCACTAAAATTTCATTTAATTTATGTGTATTTCTTGATGGCGAACTCATTTTTCCACATCCTTTGATTTATTTAAAATTTTAAATACTTTTATAATCAAATATTTTGATAATCAAAGTATAATTTAGATTTAATCCCTTGTCAATAGTTTTATTATATATATAAACCAATATATTTACATCAAAGGAAATATATTGGTTTATTTTTTATTCGCTATAACTTAACGGATCTACGGCACTTCCATTAATCTTTATTTCAAAATGAAGATGAGGGCCCGTACTATCTCCTGTGCTACCAACTGTAGCTACTTGATTACCCTTTTCTACCTTATCTCCATTTTTAACTGTAAGTGTATCACAATGAGCATATACTGTTTCTAAACTGTTACCATGTTCTAGTATTACAACATTGCCATACCCATTCATAACACCTGAAAACTTTACAGTTCCACTAAAAGCTGATTTTATAGGTGTCCCTGTATCTGCTGCTATATCTAATCCTTTATGCACAGTTCCCCATCTTTCACCAAAATAAGAGCTAATTACTCCTACTGTTGGAACATATAAACTTTTATTTGCAAAGATAGGCTGAGCACCTATAGCGTTTTGCGTTGAAACAATAGCTGTTTCATCTTTATTTTCTACTTTAGGCTCATTCTTTTCTTCCACTTCCTTGTTAACATTAACTTCAGTTTTATTTTCACCTCTTGAAATTGTATTAACAAGAGTTTCAGTAGTTCCAGTAAATGATATTAATTTTTTTCCTTCATTATTAGCTTTTATTATATCATTTGCTATATTTACCTCATCTTCTAATTGATTTTTTAAACATTCACATTCTTTATATTGTATATTGTTGTTTAATTGTATGTTTTTTAAATTATTTATTTTACTTTTAGATATATATTGGTCTTTAACTATTTCTATAGCTTTATCACCAATATCTTTGCTTTCAACATGAGCTATTACTTTATCATCACAAATCATTTCATAACTAGATACCTTTAAAGAGTTTTTTAATGATTTTTCTATATCTTCTTTAGACATATCTTTTTTAGTACTAAAAGGTTCTTTTTTTAATTTAAGATTATTTTTTATCTCTAAATTTTGATTTTTTGCTTCATTATACTCTATATTCCATACTTTTTTTATCAAATTTTCATCACTTGCAACTGCAATTATTTTGTTATTATCGTATAGCACATACTTACTAGTTAATTTGCTAATAAAGAATGTAAGTGTTAAACTAGTTGTTAAAGCTAATGTAAAAATAACGATTATTATAGTATATTTATGAATTTTTCTCAAAATATACCTCCTTTCCATTAGCATATTATTCCCTATTTAATTTAATTTAAACATGGCTATAATCATTGGAAATAATTATTAATTTTTTTTAGCTTTATGTGGTATACTAATATGGTCAAATACACCTTATTTAAAATTGAATAAGGTTACGATATAATTATATAGTGAAACAAATTAATTTCTTAACTTTTATTAGTTCTAAGATTTTAGTGTTTTGCTATTACTCTTTTTAGAGATTAAAATCTTTAAGGTGTTAGTAAAGGAATGATTTTATATTTCTATATATTTAACTAAAGTAAATAATTTAACAGTGAAAAACTACTTAGGAATTATAATTTAAATTAAAATATTATTTTATATTCCTATAAAAGATTTAAAATTAAATAACTAGAACATTTTAAAGTGAGGGATATACATGAGTACTTTCATGTTTAAAAACAAAAATTTAGGATATACTCCTGTAAGCAATGTTTTTATAGATAAATATATGACTAATGCACGTGGAGAATATGTAAAAGTATATCTTCTTGGATTAAAATATTGTATAAGTGGTGAACTAGGTGCTAATTCAGCAATCATAGCGAGTACATTATCACTTCTTGAAAGTGATATACTTAACGCTTGGAACTATTGGAGTGAAGTAGGGGTTGTAAAAATGTATGCCATTGATAATATGGGAAATTACACTATAGAATTCCTTGATTTAACAGAAAATATGAGTCCACCGGTTCAAAATGTTGATATATTAAAAGAGCTAGATAACTCTTCTATTAAAGATATGTTACAAGATATTGAAAAATTAATAGGAAGAACTCTATCGCCAAAAGAAATAGAATGCTATTTAAGTTGGCAAAAGGACTTTAACTTTTCTCCAGAACTTATACTCTTACTAATTCAATACTGTGTTTCTAAAGGTAAGGTTGACTATAGGTACTTTGAAAAAATAGCAATGGCTTGGCATGATCAAAAGATATCAACTATCGATGAAGCACAAAGCTTTATAAAAAAACATGAAGATAAATGGATTAATATAAGAAAAATACTTAAATATTTAGGGGTTAATTCTCCTGATGTTATGAAACCACAAGAAGATATGATTTCAAAGTGGATTCATACTTATAAATTTTCTAATGAAATTATTTATAAGGCCTGTGATGTTTGTTTCGAACGACTTAATAGGGCAGATTTTAAATATATTGATGGAATACTTAATAGTTGGTTTAAATCTGGAATATCTACCCTTGAAGATATTGAGAAAAAAGATAAGAAGAAACTTAATTATAAACCTATAGTAAAGTCTTCTAATAAAGATACTTTTAATAATTTTGAACAACGAAATTATGATTTCGATAAATTAGAAAAAGATTTGTTAGGATGGTATGATAATGAATAAAACTTTTCATTCTCAAATTATGAAAATGTATGAAACTGTAAGAAAAAATGAAGAGCTAAAATTAGAAAACCGTAAAATGGAGATAAAAAAAGCTCTTCCTCAAGTTATAGATATTGAAAATGAAATAAAAAAACTTTCAGTAAAATTATCACTTATAGCAATAAAACCAATGGATAACAAAGATGCTGCTATTAATAGCATAAAAAATAAAATGATTGATTTAAAAATGAAAAAATCAGAGCTTTTAGTTTCTAATGGATATCCTATGGATTATTTATCAATTATATATAAATGTGATAAATGTAAAGATACTGGATATATCTATACAAAAAAATGTGATTGCTATAAAAGATACCTTGTAAGGGTTGGCTATGAAAATTCTGATTTAAAGCATCTACTTGATAAACATAGCTTTAAGAATTTTGATATAAATTATTTTTCAAAGGATTTTTACCAAGGTAGTTTAAGTCCTAGAGCTAATATGGAGCGAATATATAAAAGCTCTATTATATATGTTGAAGATTTTAAAAATCATGATGAAAATTTACTATTCTATGGGAATCCAGGAACAGGTAAAACTTTTCTTTCTCATTGTATAGCTAAAGATTTAATAGATGCTGGACATTTTGTCATATATAGAACTTCTGATGACCTTATATCAAATTTAAAAGATGCTAAGTTTAACAATAATACAGGATTATACGAAAGTTTAGTAGATTGTGATTTATTGATTATCGATGACTTAGGAACAGAGCAACTTTCAGATTTTAGCAAAAAAGAGCTTTTTAATCTTTTAAATACTAAACTTTTAAAAGATAAAAAAATGATTATTTCTACGAACTATGCATTAGATGAGCTTTCATCTATATATTCTGAAAGATTTACATCTAGACTATTTGGTAATTTTACACTTAAAAAGTTCTTTGGTGATGATTTAAGATTAAAAGTGGCACGTTTAAAAAGACGCTAATATAGGAAAAGACTATCTTTAAATTTAAAGATAGTCTTTTTGTTATATAGAAATATAAACTCATATTTAAGTTTATTCATAAAATCTTTATTATCAATTAAATATTAAAAATAAAAAGCTCAACTTTTTCAAGCTGAGCTTTTCATACAAAAGGAAAATTTCTTTTAAAGGATAAACGACTATAACCAACTTTGTCTACCTATATGTTACCACGTTTTCAAAGTATTGTGAATTTTGTTTTTTGAATAGTTAATACTTTCTCTATAGGTTTTCTTAATATGTTTAATGTAATATTTGAATTCTTACTTATATTAATGTTTCATTATATAAAAAAGGAAGGCCGAATACGACCTTCCTGGCTTTTAACATTAGAAAAAGTAAAAAAACCTTGAACTAAGTTCAAGGTTTTAGTTGGCGACCTAGAAGGGACTCGAACCCTCGACCCCCGGCGTGACAGGCCGGTACTCTAACCAACTGAGCCACTAGGCCAGATTTTTGGTGGTCACAACAGGGTTCGAACCTGTGACCCTCTGCTTGTAAGGCAGATGCTCTCCCAGCTGA